>JAFGJC010000455.1 GCA_016929305.1 candidate division CSSED10-310 bacterium
CAGAAACAGCAAGAAAACCAGTAACAGCTTCGAGTTTACATCCTACTGGGCTGATGCCAATAATAAAGTAATTCCAGATTTGGTTGACTTCACCAAGACTTTTATGGCCAAGCATACACTGCTGAATGTTCTGACAAAATACTGTGTTTTCACATCAGAGGATCTGCTCCTGGTCATGCGCCCTTACCAGATAGCCGCAACCGAGCGGATACTTTCCCGTATAGATATTTCTACCAACTACAAACGTACCGGCACCATTGATGCCGGGGGCTATGTCTGGCACACGACTGGCAGCGGCAAAACACTGACATCATTTAAGACTGCACAGATAACGTCAACTCTTCCATACATTGATAAGGTCTTGTTTGTTGTCGATCGTAAAGATCTCGATTATCAGACGATGAAGGAATATGAGCGCTTTCAAAAGGGTGCTGCCAATAGTAATACATCCACCAAGATACTGCAAAAGCAGCTTGAGGATGACACATCACATATCATTATCACAACCATACAGAAGTTGGAGATATTCGTCTCAAGAAACAAAAAGCATGATGTCTATAAGAAGCACCTGGTCATCATATTTGATGAATGCCATCGTTCGCAGTTTGGCGATATGCATAACAAAATCGTCAAAGCGTTTAAGAACTATCACCTGTTTGGCTTTACCGGCACACCGATCTTCGCGGCGAACGCGTCCAGTGGCGGTAATCCACTGCTTCGGACCACGCCCCAGGCCTTTGGCGATAAGCTGCACACCTACACCATTGTTGACGCCATTAATGACAGTAATGTCCTTCCTTTCCGTATTGACTATATCAATACCGTTAAAATGAAAGACGGACTGAAGGATAAAGATGTTTCATCGATCGATACGGAGAAAGCGCTCTCAGATCCCAATAGAATCAGGGAAGTGGTCTCTTATATCCTCGAACATTTCGACCAAAAAACCAAGCGCAACAGCTTCTATTCGCTGCAAGGTCAGCGTGTGTCTGGGTTTAATTCAATTCTTGCTGTCAGCTCAATTCCGGCAGCCAAGAAATACTACACCGAATTAAAACGGCAGCTGAATGAACGCGGCCGTAAACTCAATGTCGCTACTATTTTCAGTTACAGCGCAAACGAAGCGGATCCGGAAGATGTATTCCCTGATGAAGACTTCGATACAAACGGCCTTGATCAGCCATCCCGAGAATTTTTAGAATCAGCAATCGCGGATTATAACGCAGATTTTAACACCACGTTTGATACGTCATCAGATAAATTCCAAAACTACTATAAAGACCTTTCCCTGCGTATGAAGCGGCGCGAGATTGATCTACTGGTCGTCGTCAATATGTTCCTGACCGGTTTTGACGCGACCACTCTTAACACACTCTGGGTGGATAAAAATCTTAGGCAACATGGTCTGATCCAGGCTTTTTCCAGAACAAACCGTATTTTAAACTCAGTAAAAACATTCGGCAACATCGTTTGTTTCCGCAATCTTCAGGAAGAAACAGATGAAGCGATCGCTCTGTTTGGGGACAAAGACGCCGGTAGCATTGTTCTTTTGAAAAACTATGAATCCTATTATTATGGCTATGACGAGAACGGTAAACATCAGCCAGGTTATACAGAACTGGTCGATGAGCTACAGCAAAGCTATCCGCTTGGCCAGGCCATCTTAGGCGAACAGAACCAGAAAGACTTCATCCGGCTATTTGGTGCGATCCTGCGGCTGAAAAACATCCTGACATCCTTTGATGTCTTCTCTGGTAATGAAATCCTATCGGAACGTGAACACCAGGATTATCAGAGTGTCTATATCGATTTGTATCAGGAATTCACCAAAGATAAGAGAGCGGATAAGGAAAAAATCAATGACGATATTATCTTTGAGATCGAGCTGATCCGCCAGGTTGAAATCAACATCGACTATATCCTGATGCTCGTGGCTAAATTTCATGAATCCAACTGTGAAGATAAGAACATCCTGGTTTCGATCGATAAAGCGGTCAGTTCCAGCATTCATTTACGCAGCAAAAAAGAGCTGATCGAGCATTTCATCCAGACAATCAACGCGACAACACGGGTGGAAGAGGACTGGCGCAAATTTGTCGAAGAACAAAAAGAATCTGATCTGGCTGCCATCATCACAGAAGAAAAACTTAAGCAAAAGGAAACCAGGCGCCTAGTTACTAACTCTTTCCGCGACGGTTCTCTGAAAACAACCGGTACTGATATTGATAGGATCATGCCGCCAACATCGCGTTTCGGCGGTGGTAATAGAGCCGCAAAAAAGCAAAATGTCATCGATAAACTGATGATTTTCTTTGAGAAATATTTTGGATTGGTGTGAAGGAGCGTTAATAAAACACATATCAATTAGGGTAGGACCTAAACAAAAACGATAGAAATGGAGCAAAAAATGATTCGAGCAGAATATCTACGTTTTCTGAAAACACTTAAAGATGAAGAGTGCCATAGAGATGTGTATAAAATTGCAAATCTCGTGTTACAGTACTTAGATGCATTGATTCCTCTTACAACTTCCAAAGGACAACGTGTTAAGAAAATTGTAGAAATAGCGCAGAAGAATTGGAGCTCATTAAGCCAAGTCATTGAAGCAGAAGATTCTATCACAGAAAAGGTTCCCTGTCCTTTTAAAAGAGTCAATAACCTTACTGTTGGTCCATTCCGTGGATTTGAAAAACAAGAAGACTTTCGTCTTTCAAATCAATATGTTTTTGTTTATGGATCAAACGGCACAGGAAAATCAAGTTTTTGCGAGGCTCTCGAATATGGCCTGTTGGGAAGTGTATCTGAAGCAGAAAACAAAAGATATCGAAATCAGCATGATTATTTAAAAAATGCTTATGCTGGACAGTTTGCAATACCCAAGTTAGCAGGAATAGACAATGATGGATGTGAAGTAGATATAATTCCCGATGAGGCTCTGTATCGATTTTGCTTTATAGAAAAAAATAGAATTGATAATTTTTCTCGTATTGCAGCCCAGGCACCAGCCAAACAAACAGAATTGATTTCAAGCCTTTTTGGACTAGATGATTTTACAGAATTTGTTCGCAATTTTACAGATAACATGATCGACCGGTATATTGATCTTAAAGGAATGAAATCTACCCAGCTAAATGAGAAAATGGCTGCGTTAACTGGTAGTAAAACGCAACTTAATAGCATAATACCAGAAGAACTCAAATTAATTTCCGAAGCAAAAAAGTCATTAGCATCGAAATATGACCCTAATTACTCTTATGAAAAAATGCTTGCAGAACTAAACGGTACTGATGAAGAAAAAGGGTTGATTAATCAACTTGAAGAAGACCTGCAAAAACCGATTGGTACAAAGAGCAACTTAACTGTCATAATATTTAATGA
>JAFGJC010000456.1 GCA_016929305.1 candidate division CSSED10-310 bacterium
AAATAAGACCCGTGTCATAAAAATAAATCTTTGGTGATTTTATCAGCCGTTTATTGAAATTTTTATAATATGGTTGCAATAGAAATATGATAAAACTTGTTTCAAGTATCGAAAGCCAGGACTGAACTGTTTTGAAATTGACACCGATCTCATTTGCAATCGCCGAGGCATTAAATATTTGTCCCACACGTCCAGCACAGATTTTTAGAAATATTTGAAACTTATTCAAATCCTTTACATTTTCGATCATTCGCACGTCTCTTTCGACATATGAACCGATATACCAGGGATACCAATCCGTTGGCATTAACTGGTGATCATATATCCTCGGATAGGTTCCCTTAAAAGCAAGCTCAGCAAAATTATCCGCAACAGGAAAGCCCGAAGAGATTTCAGAAATCGAGAAGGGGAGGAGATTAAATTGTGCGGCGCGCCCGGCAAGTGATTGCGAAATCTGTTCTGATATCAGGAAATTTTGAGAACCGGTCAGGATATATTTTCCTAATTCTCCGGTTTCATCAACGATTCCTTGAATGTACGAAAATAATTCCGGTACGCGCTGTACTTCATCAATGATGATTCCTTTTCGATAATTAGATAAAAATAATCGTGGATCATCAGTGGCCTTTGCTCGTGAATCTGGAAATTCGAGATTGAAATAATCATAATCCGGAAACAGCATTTTTGCCAAAGTAGTCTTCCCTGACTGACGTGGACCTGTGATAACACTTACCGGCAACTTTCTGCTTAGTGCCAGAATGATCTCCCCAAGCTCACGAGTTATCATAACCTCTCCGGCATCGTTGTTCATCATAATTGAATGTACTCGGAGAAATAGTCAATGTCAAGACAAAAATACAAATTAGGAATGCCAACACTAAATTGCGCATCTCTGACGGCCGGCATTGAGGCTCAAATATAACAATATAAATCAGGAACGGTCAGTTCAAATATCTTGCATCAGGTGAAAATATATTTTACATTTAGACGTCTAATTGTAAAATATGATTTCAATCATGATTCCAAGACCCTTTTGGAAAAGGAAAATTCAGCACGCATGGGACGTCCGGCCGATCGTCTGGTTATCCGGTGTGCGCCGCATCGGTAAAACCACGTTAGCCGGCATGATCCCGAAGGCAAGATATCTAAACTGTGACCTCCCATCTGTTCAGCGCCGCCTTGAAGATCCGGAATCCTTTTATGATTCATTTACAGATGGACAGGTTATCATTTTTGATGAAGTGCACAGAATGCCCGATCCGTGTCAACTTTTAAAAATTGCAGCAGATGCTTATCCAAAACTGCGGATACTCGCTACCGGATCATCAACTTTGGCAGCAACTCAAAAATTCAAAGATTCTCTCACCGGCCGTAAAATTTCCATATATCTCCCTCCGGTGCTTTGGGAAGAGAGTATAACCATCTTTAACTGCAAAGATCTGGATCACCGTCTTCTTAATGGAGGCTTCCCGGAACAGCTTCTTCTGGATACTGTCAACCCAATGTTTTTTGCAGATTGGATAGACAGTTTTTATGCACGTGATATTCAGGAACTATTCAGCATAAGAAACAGAACCGGATTTATGAACCTTCTCCGGTTGTTAATCAGGCAGAGCGGAGGTATGGCAGATTATACGACATTGGCCAAATGGAGTGAAATAACACGACCGACTGTCAAGACTCATATTGAAGCATTGACAATAGCCCAGGCTGTTTTTGTATTGCGTCCCTGGTTTGGAGGCGGTCGGCGGGAACTTGTTCGAAGGCCCAAAATATATGCTTTCGATACGGGTTTCGTGGCTTTTATCAATGGTTGGGAATCGATTCGTGAGGATGATCGCGGTCTTTTATGGGAACATCTTGTTTTGGACACGCTGCGAACTATTTCAGGTCCTGAATCACTTTTTTACTGGCGGGACAAGTCTGGGCGTGAAATAGATTTTATTGTCAGAGTCAGTGACAGGAATGTAATCGCGATTGAATGCAAGATTAATCCCGATCATTTCGATGCCGGATCGTTGCGTGTTTTCAGAGCATTATACCCTGATGGTGAGAATGTGGTTATCAGCCCGCGCGTGAAGGAAATGTATAGCCGTGATATCAGTGGATTTAAAATTAATTTTCACAGTCCGGGAAGCTGGATGTCATATTTCCGAAGGAGTGAATACAATTTGTTTGACTAAAAACGCCGGCATATTCCGAGTATTTCCGCATCTGTCGCAAATGACTCGCGACTAAATCACGATAGTGAGATCCATAATGCCCGATTCAAGAAAAGAAATCATCACCCCCAGACTCGAACTGCTCTCCACCGAACAGATCAATCAGCTCCACCGGTATTCCGTCAGGATTCTGGAAAAAACCGGTATCAGGGTAGAGTCTAAGTCGGCTCGTGAAATATTCATGAAATCAGGCAGCGTCCGGATCAGGGACGAGATCGTTCTTATTCAAGGTGAATTGATCGATTCCGCCCTTAAATCGGTTCCTTCGTGTGTCACTGTCTATAATCGTTCCGGGGAGGCCGTCTTTGAGCTGGGCGAGAAGCAGAGCCGAAACACCTATTTTGGTTTCGGCGGCACAAACACCCATTATGAGGATATCGAAAGCGGCGGAATCCTGCCTTTTACCAGAAAGCACATGCGCATCAGTTCCAGGCTCACGAACCTGCTGCCCAACTATGACTTTATTTCGACAATCGGCGTCCCGTCTGATGTTCCTGCAGACAAAGCAGATCTTTACGCAACACTCGAGATGGCGGCCAATACCAGGAAGCCGCTTGTTTTGTTGATCCTTGAAGATAAAAATATGGGCCCGGCCTTTGAATTGCTGACTCATTTATTCGGTGATATATCAACGAAGCCTTTCT
>JAFGJC010000457.1 GCA_016929305.1 candidate division CSSED10-310 bacterium
CATTGTTAAAAAACGGAGCGCCAAATATGATATCTGAATACCCATCATTATTGACATCTCCCGCAGTTCCAACGGACATTCCCGCCCACGCACCGGCCTGGGTGCAGTCTGCAATCCAATAATCCGATGGGTCGGTACTTAAACCGGAGGAGGATCCCGGCACCACAATAATACGTCCGCCGCCATATTGCGGAGCGCCGATAATTATCTCGCTGAAACCATCTCCGTTAGTATCTCCCGCAGTACCCACTGATAATCCAAACATTGCGCCGGATGTGTCACTGGCAAGAGACCAGCTTGGCGTATCCGACACACCGTTGGCGTTACCGTGATAAACAAAAACTCGACCACCACTCAGATGACCATCATCATACTCATGAGCACCCACAATCACATCGGCGTAACCATCACCATTTACATCTCCCGCGGTTGCCACACAAACCCCGTATCCCGCGCCGCTTATATCCGCTTCTCCCGTCCATATCGGTACATCTGACAATGTCCTGGAAATCCTGGGATACACTAACGAAGTTACTTGTTTTTCTGTCGTGCCATAAACTGCTCCGCTGAAAAACAAAAAAAATGCCAAGACGATCATCATTCCGCCTTTATGAACACGACACACACAACTCGTATTTGCCAAACGACTTTTCATTTATTACCTCCTCGGCGATTATTATATTCGTTATACCAAAATCAGGTGAAATTACAACTTGAATTTCCTTGGAAGATGGCGCCGATTCACCCGGCTTATTATACCCGGATTATCCATCTCGGGTACTCTATTTGCATCGCGTCTGAGTGCATGTTCGAAAACGTTTGAGCATGCACTGATTTGACAACATTTTGATCCGGTGGTCATGAGGTGAAATATGACACAAAGATCTGTTAATTTAATGCGTCTTGCAAGTGTTATAGCAGTGTTCACCTGTTATTTATGGACGGGCGCGATATCGCAGGGCAGCGATATCGAAGAGATACTTTCTCATTCCGCAATTCCTGACGGTTTTGAGATTACGGCTGTTCGGAATGATATTGACGAAGAAATTATTCTGAATATTCGAATAACAGATCTGCAATTTAATCTGAAGCAGTACGATCAGGACATCTACACGGTTATCGAAATTCCCGAGTCGGGTCAGACTGCCGATCCCGGTCGACCGGTTTTGCCGATTATCGGGCAGGTATATCACATTTCAGATACAATGGATCCTGAAGTCTCTCTTCGAATTATTGATTCACACACCGTCACAATCCCCGACGATATAATTCCCTGTCAGGAAGATTTGGAGATTTCGGATATTCTCCATATACAGGATGTCGACAGAACCTTATATTCGCAAGACAAATGGTACCCAGAATCACGGATCGCCGTTTATGACCCAGTCGTGCTAAGAGATATCCGCTTGCTTCCCATCGCTTTCTATCCAATAAGCTATAACGCTCAAATGAATACTCTGGATATCATAGAAGAGGCGGAACTTGTCATTCATCTCTATGACCGCGAATCAATAAATACACTTAATGAACATGGACCCTTTTCTCCCACGTGGGAAAATTTCTACAGAGCTGTAACTCCGAACTACTGCGATGCCTGGACACAAAACAGGGACAAGAATGTTGCCGAACATTATCTGCTGATCATGCCCGACGCATTTGAAAGCCGGTGCCAGGGGTTTATTGCATGGAAAGAACAACAGGGTTTTATTGTTGATATTCTCCGTTTATCTGAAGTGGGATCTTCACCAACCCATACCAGTGTGAAACAGGCCATTTCTGCCAGATACTATTCTGATGAACGACCCGTATATGCAAGCATTATCGGTAACACTAATAATTTCCCCATACACGAATCCTATGACAGTTACCACCCCGGTAATTACGATGATGATCTTTATTATTCGCAGTTAAGCCTTGTGGAAGATCTCTTCCCGGATATTTTTCTATCGCGTTATCCTGTCGTTGACCAGGAAGAGTTGTCCACCATGATGTCAAAAATTTTGTATTATGAACAAACACCGAACATGGTTGATACTGGATATTATAAAACCGCTATGATGGCAGCTAATTCAGCATATCCAAGTCAGCAACAGACCAAAGAGCAGACCCGGGAGCGGCTGGAAACGAACTTGAGTTATGATACTGTGCATACCATGTATTCCTGGAGCAGTTCGTCCGTCCCCCAAATGATTTCGTGGATTACGCAAGGCGTATCAATTATTAATTACCGGGGAGAGGGATGGCAAAGCGGATGGTATCCCGGCGGTCAGCATTTCTATTATGACAATGTCTATGGAATCAACAATACCGATAAATTACCCGTAATCACCTCGATTGGATGCGGTGTCGCTATGTTTGATGGATACACCGACTGCTTTGGACATGCATGGGTGACGAGTGGAAACCAGCAGAATTTGAAAGGTGCGGTAGCTTTCATGGGTCCCACATGGAACACCCGGACAACGATTAACAACTGGATTGACAGGGGTATCTACCGCGGTTTTTGTTACCATGACATCACCCGTTCTTCACCGGTATTTAACTACGGGAAAATATACGCATACAATCACTTTCTGGGAACACAGTATATGAATAATGACATTCCCACTCACTTAAAAGAATATGTCCTCTTCGGCAATCCTGATCTTTGGTGGCGGACCGACATACCGATGCAGGCAACCGTTCGCCATGCCTGGCCGCAATCGTCTGACAGGGATGGTATTGTTGTCATAAACGAAAAGGGTCAGAAACTGCCAAATGCGCAAGTATGTTTCCTAAAAGACAATGAACGCCGGGTTTACGTCACCGATAGTGGCGGCGGATGCGTGGTTTATATGAATGATGTTACCGAGCCTCTCAATTATACGCTGACCGGATGGAATCTTGTTCCGTGTTTCGGTGACTTTGTCCTTCCGGAAACGGGTGATGACGGCGACCTGATCATCACCGAAATAAAACCCGATATTCCCACCACCGGAACCTCAGGTGATCTGGTGGAAATCGCGAATCTTGAGCTTGAACAAGCGGTTAATCTAAAAGGCTGGACTATTGGAGATTTGGATTCATACGATCTGCCGTTTATCGAGCAGGATGCGGTTCTTTCCCCGCAAAGTTTGGCGGTCGTTGAATTTGTCGGGCATGAAGGTCTGGAAACGGTTACGCAAACGGATTATGGATTGTACATCACCTCCCGGGCAGTGATCGGGTTATCTTCGGAAGAAGACACTGCAGTGCTGAGAAACACTACTGGGCGCATTCGAGATGCGATATGCTGGCATAATGGAACCGGAATCGGATCCACAAACGAAGCATCTGACATGTCCAAACTTACGCTGCCAAACTCACCGTTATCTATGGGATTTAGAGGCTGGTGGACAGGTTCTGACGAGATCACGCAGGAAAGCTACGAATCATATGCTATCGACTGGTCAACTTATGCCGGCAATGGAGGACCGGGATCCATCCAAAGAATCGGGATTCCGGGATCCGGCATCTACGACTCACCGGAATATTTTACCGTCTCATCCATCACAACCTTCGGATCCTACGATTTCCCTTCAAAATCGGATTCAATAAAACCGGTTGAAAACATCCAACAACACCTTGAACAATTGAACTAATTCAGATATCGCTCAAGTGATACAGTTGAATGTCTGTTTTCAACTGGAGGTTTTATGGTTTAGATATGGCGAATAAAAGTAAGAAACGCTTATCTTCCATTTCTCTGGAAATGGATTCTTGGACTCCCGGAGATCTTCTTCTGGGTGATTACTCTGTGCAATCCATTTTAGGAAGAGGAGGAATGGGAACCGTTTACCTGGTGAAACGTCTTTCCGATTCGATGCTATTTGCCTTGAAAACTCTTCCGGAAACAAAACTCACGGATATGACACGGCGCAGAGCATTCTTTAATGAACTCCGGACCTGGATCGATCTTCCGGAATATCCACATCTGGTTGCCTGCCGGTTTTTTCGTACCATAAAACATCAACTGGCCATCTTTGCCGAATATGTTAATGGAGGATCACTGCATCATTTTATTCGCAAAAAAAAATTACAGGATTTAGAAAAAATTATCGATGTTGCCATTCAAATCGCGTGGGGTTTACATGCCGCGCATGAAAACGATGTCATCCATCAAGATGTTAAACCCGCAAATGTATTGATCACTGATGATAACCTGGTCAAGGTTACCGATTTTGGACTCGCCAGAGCGCGCCAGGCCGGAGGTATCGACCCGAATGAAGAAGAAAACGCCTCGTCAAATACCGTCAATACGTATGGAATGACCGTAGCTTATTGTTCTCCCGAACAGGGATTGAACATAAATATTGACCATCGAACTGATATCTGGAGTTATGGGTTAACCGTTCTTGAAATGTTCGCTGGCGAGTTGACATGGAATGTCGGTTTTACGGCTCAATCAACTTTGGAATCTTTCATTCATCAAGTACCCAGCGACGATATGCCGAAGATTCCGGAATCGGTTATTCGCCTTTTATATAGATGTTTCCAGGAAAATCCCGTTGACCGCTGGGAATCAATGCTGGAAATTGCCAACGAACTTATCCTTATTTACAAACATAATATCGGTAAACCTTATCATCGCAAACAGCCTGAAATAAAAAAACAGCCTAAATTAACAACAACCTCATCCAACCGACGGCCATTGGATAAAGAAAGTTATCATGATCCCATGTTATGGCTGACACGAATCAATAAAGAAATTGGAGAAAAAGAAGAAATTACTCTCGAACGGAAGGGCAGTCGAAAAGCACAAGCCTTGGCTGATCTGGAATTATACGAAGAAGCAGCTCAAAAATATTCTGAATTAATCATGACCGGCCGGGATGACTTAGTTCCGGAACTCGGAAGATTGCTATTCTATAAATCTCTGGTGCATCAGGCTGTTGGGGATCTGCCGGGAGCGGAGATCAGCATCGACAGATCAATATCAATCTGGGAAAAGAATCTGGAAAAAGACTCTTCTACTCAGACTGCTTACAAACTGGCAAAAACTTATCTCAGCAAAGCAAATATTCTGAGAGAAACGGGAAAGTACCAAATCGCTCTATCCTATTACACCAAAGCTATTGAACTCATTGAAAACAATTTTGAATGTGAAACATCGGGAAACTTCTCGGAAATCCTTTCGCATATTTATCTCAACAAGGCAATTACATATCAGTTGATGGAGGATACTCCCTCCGCCATAAACCTCTATAACCAGATCCTGGATATGCTAGAAAAAAAGGTCTTTGAGGAGGGGGATAGCGATTTGTCGCTCAAACTGGCCAACACCTATATGGAGAAGGGTAAGGCACTCAGCGGATTCCGCGACTATCCAGCTGCGCTCGAACTCTATAACAAGGCAATCCTGCTCTGGATCCGGCAGGTGGATTATGAAGCGCGGACACGCAACGCATCACATATTGCGGCACTATGCCTTAATAAAGCCCTGGCCTATCATGGTCTCGGCAATTATACTCAGGCATTGCTGGATTTCGATCAGGCCATAAAATTATTAGAACAGATCGTTCGGCATGAAGGGTGGATGGAAAACGGCGATCTGCTGGCGACGGCTCTGACATTTAAAGCCCACAGCCTTTCCCAGTTGGGTGATCATAGAAATGCCATGAAATTGTACGACAATTCCATACAAATTTTGGAGCGGCTTGTGTATTTGGAAGGACACGATGAATTCAGCGATGATCTTGCCATGGGCTATTTGAATAAAGCTGAAACACAGAGTATGCTCCTGGCCTACAACGACGCTTTCTATCTTTATCAAAAAGCTATAAAAATTTGGGAAAGACTCATCGCAACGCATGGACATACGGAATTGAAAAGCCGGTTATTCAGAGCG
>JAFGJC010000458.1 GCA_016929305.1 candidate division CSSED10-310 bacterium
ATTCATTTTGGGCATCATTATATCTGAAATAATCAAATCGGGGATTGTTTTTCGAGCGATTTTTAGAGCGTCCAATCCATTTTCTGCCTGCAGAACAACAAAACCTGATTTTTTTAATATTATCGATACCAATGCCGAAATATCCGGCTCATCTTCCACAATTAAAATCGTTTTGATTTTCATGCTTTTCCAAAGCCTTTGCGCAACAACAGGCACAATCTTTCAGTTATTATTCTTTTATTTAACCGCCATAAAATAATTGAAAGAATTTGAAAAGGCAAACGTCTTGACGAAAAAATTCACTCAGGTTACTCTTTCTTTTCATTTGGATGAATTTTATTCAGGGAATGTAAATGATATGAGCGTAAATACACCTCCTAAAAATCTTTTTTCACTTTTGGAGAAGTCTGACAGAGTTTTGGTTACGGCGCATATCAGAGCTGATGGTGATGCCATTGCATCTGTATGTTTTTTTTCGACATTGTTGATTCGCATGGGTAAATCTGTTCAGGCTGTTCTGCATGATTCCAATCCTGACAATCGATATTCGTTTTTGCATGGATTTGACATGATTTGTGCACCACATTCGTGTTCTTCGTTCAATCCGGATATGGTTGTGATTCTTGACACGCCGACGCTAAAACGTCTTGGTGATGTTCAGTATTTGATCCGGGCGGGTATGCAGAGCATTAACATTGACCATCATGAGTCCAATGAGATGTTTGGCACGGTTAATTGGGTAGCGGCAGCATCATCGACATGCGAAATGTTATATGAAATTGCAGAAATTTACTCCGAGTATTTCGATACAGCTCTTGCGGAAATCTTATATACGGGCATCTGTTTTGATACGGGGAGATTTCGGTTTTCCAACACGTCCGAAAGGACATTCAGAATCGCAGCACAGCTGGTTTCCAAGGGATGCGACGTCGAATCGATAACCGAGAATGTTTTTTATAAATGGTCACCGGTGAAAGCCAGAATGATGGGTGAAATACTTTCAGGTATGAAACTGATCAAAAATGGCAGTGTGGCAATATTAAAACTTGATCATACCTTTTTCATAAGTCATCCGGATGGATGGCAGGAACTTGAAGGTGTCAGCGACCTGGGAATATCGATAGACGGCGTTGATCTTTCCATTTTTTTTAAGGAGCTGGAACCGGGAACCTGGAAGCTTAGTCTGCGGTCTAAAGGGCGTTACAACGTAAATGAAATCGCGGAAAGATTTGGGGGCGGCGGGCATGCACAAGCTTCAGGATGTGAAATCAAGGGCGATTTTAATGCTATAGTGGACCAAATCCTTCAGAACATTACATCGAATTGATCAAAATGCCATCAGCAGACATTCAATGAATGTCAACATCAGAATTATAGGGATCAGCCGCATTCAGAATATCCGCAGCTACGGCATGTTTCGCATCCATTAATGTGTTCGATGACGCCACCGCAGTCAGGACAAGCTCCACGACCACGATTCAAAGCAATTTCGGGATTATTTTCTGTTTCCGTTTTCAACAGGCATTGTAACGCTTTTGCGATTGCATCCGAACATGACAGAATTTTGTTTTGACCATAACCTTTGGGTTTGTGGCAACTGATACCGATGAGTTGTTTGATGATACTTTTAGGTTCTATACCGGATCTGAGGGCCAGAGAGCAAAGCCGGGCGGTGGATTGCGTTTGTGAAGCGACGCATCCTCCTGCTTTTCCGATTTGAGCGAATAGTTCGAAGGGACGATTATCTTCATCGATATTCATCGTAACGTACAATTTCCCGCAACCTGTTTCGACTTCTATGGTTTTCCCTGTCATCGTTTTAGGTCGTGGTCTGGGTGCGATTCTGGTTGACTGTGTGCCCGATTTTACTGGTGTTGTTTTTTGGCCCTTTGAGAGTACCTGATTATCGCGTGTGCCATCCCGATAGACCGTTATTCCTTTGCACCCTAATTTATAAGCAAGAAGGAAAGAATCTCTCACATCGTCTTCTTTGGCATTTGCACTGAAGTTGATTGTTTTTGAAACGGCATTATCCGTGAATTTTTGGAAAGCTGCCTGCATCCGAACATGCCATTCCGGCCGAACATCATGAGATGTTACAAATAAGGTTTTTGCTGAATCCGGAACATCGGCAATCTGTCTCAAAGAACCCTTTTCAGCTATCTTTTCGATGATTTGACTAGAAAGAAACCCATGTTTCTCTGCATAGTTGTAAAACAATGGGTGTACTTCGTGCAATTCTTCCCCATCGAGAATTCGTCTTTTAAATGCTATTGAAAATATCGGTTCAATGCCACTGGAGCAACCTGCAATGATTGATAGGGTGCCTGTCGGCGCAATGGTTGTTACCGTTGCATTTCGCAACGTCAACCCATTCGGTTTATCGTATTTGGATCCCTTGAAATTGGGAAACGGTCCACGTTCACTTGCCAACTGAGCCGAGTATTCGCGTCCTTTCTTCTGGATATACTGCATTACGGTCGTTCCTAATTCGATCGCTTTTTCAGAGTCGTAGGGTATTCCCAGTTTGATGAGCATATCAGCGAAACCCATAATACCCAATCCAATTTTTCGATTGGCAAGCGTTCTGTCCTGTATTTCCGCCAAAGGGAAATGATTTACTTCGATCACATCGTCAAGGAATCGAACAGCTGTTTCAATTGTTACGGCAATTTTATCGAAATCAATGGAGGATGATCCATTGTCGGTTTTTACCATTTTGGCCAGATTGATGGAACCCAGATTACAAGATTCATAGGGCAATAATGGCTGCTCCCCGCATGGATTTGTGGATTCGATCAAACCTACATGTGCCGTCGGATTGTCGTTATTAATACGATCTAAGAACACGATACCCGGTTCACCATTTTTCCAAGCCTGGTATACAATAAGATCGAAAACCGTTTTCGCTTCGAGTGTTTTTTGGATTTGACCGAGACGGGGATTGATCAGTGGATAATCGGCCTCATTTTTTACCGATTCCATAAAGGCATCTGTTAAACCAACCGAAATATTAAAATTTTTCAATTTTTCCGTGTTATCTTTACAAGTTATGAATTCCAAAATATCCGGATGATCTACTTTGAGTATTGCCATATTGGCACCCCGTCTGGTGCCACCTTGTTTGATTGCTTCCGTAGCCGAATCAAATACTGACATAAATGAAACCGGTCCACTGGCAACGCCATTGGTCGTTCTGACTCTGTCATCCTTGGGTCTAATGTTGGAGAAGCTAAATCCCGTCCCTCCACCTGATTTATGTATCAGCGCGGTATCACGGATAGTATTAAAAATCGAATCGATAGAATCTTCTACAGGAAGGACAAAGCACGCAGAGAGTTGTTGCATTTCTCTGCCCGCATTCATAAGAGTTGGCGAATTCGGCAGAAACTCCAACCGCGTCATTGTCTTGAAAAACCGATCCCGCCATTTAACCGCTTCATCCTTATTCAAATATTTATATTCCGCACGGGCGATATTGTCAGCAACCCGTTTAAACATATCAATGGGCGTCTCAATAGGATTACCTTCTTCATCTTTTCTCAGATAGCGTTTTTTTAGAACCACTTTTGCATTTTCAGATAAATCTATGGCAAAGTCTGCCGGGCTGTCCACCGAAACTTCAACCTCTTCAATCGGAAACAATGTATCGATTCCTCTGATTTTCGGCGTGTCTGATTCATGTTTCGAATCCATGGATGCGTCTTCCTTTCTCTCCTCCCGACAACGATTCACTTATAAACGGAACGTGCTCAATTGTTAGGGGCAATTTATACTTATACCACAATATGTTGGGTTTTCGTCAAGATGAAAATCCTGGCTTTCGCAGTAATTTTTCTGTTCAAATCAGCTAACTACCAATAAACAATAGCGAAAATTAATTTAGAATTTTCAACTTGACCCGCGCTGTCCCTGTTTTCAGTAATTCCAGCTTTTTAGCTGCAGCAAAAGAAACATCGATAATCCGATCCTTAACAAATGGACCTCTGTCGTTTATAACCACAACCACCCGGCG
>JAFGJC010000459.1 GCA_016929305.1 candidate division CSSED10-310 bacterium
AATCTGAAATCAGGCGTTTCAATATAGGTATTGCTTTCTCGCGCTGTTTCTTTTTTAAAAAATAATCAGATAGATGATACAATGCTTTCCGCGCTTCGGGTGTATCGCTAAACGAATTGATGACGGATTCAAGATCACGGATACCCTCCGATTCCTGTCCGTTCTCTAAAAACAATATTCCACTTTTCAGATAGCGGCCGGCCATTTGCTGATCATCGGTGATTCCAGAGGATAATGAAAGCATAGAAAAAACAAAACATATCACAAAAGAAAACGTCTGAGTTTTCATCGACACCCTGTAACCTTTGGAAATTTTTTGTTTAATTGGGGGTTAATTTTAACCCAGAGACTTTCCGTTTTTGTACAATTTTCCCATCGAAAAATCACCTCATATGTATCCGGTGCCAGTTCAAATGTTCCCGGTGCTTTGCCGATGGTCTGGTTCCTTACTATAACATCACATCCCGGCGGATCAGCATCCAAAATCATCGTACCCAGAGGATCAATGTTAATGGTAGTGCTTGATCCCGATTTCACAGTGATGTCTTTGCTATAATTCAACAGATATTTACTGTTTTTAAACGTCAATCGTGTAGAACCCTCTTCAAGTAACAACGTTTTTCGTGTAACTGATTTGGCAAGCCGTGAGTTACCTTGATATATGTCGACTTCATAGGGCGAATTGACATAAACCTTGCCTTTCGGTTTTGGTTGGGGTGTGGGCGGAAGATCCTTTTCCAGGGTAAGTGTTACCGATTGATTCTTGGCAAATGGATCCGGTTGAAATGTAGTTTCAGCATGCTTATAGCCTGGTTTTGAAGCAACGATTTTTGATTCCTTACCCGTTTCGAATAAGAAAGTCAGAGGTGATTTTCGCTGACCCGTAGGTGTTTCATTTACCATGATTGATGCATCACTGGGTTTTGTAATGATTTCTGCATCAATATATTGAGGCATCATTCTGATGTTTAAACTGTATCCGTTGCCTTCAGGTTTGAATGTGACGCCTGGTGTAAGTGGATCAACTGTAATTTGTTTGTCCATTGAATCGGGCACTCGGAAATTTAAAATCACAGGAACATGAGCAGGATGCGTTATCTTCGCTTGATGAATGGTGTTGAATTCCCAGACGATGTCCTGTTTGCTTGGGTTTTCCGAAAGTGACTGATAATCAAATTCTATATCAGCATCCGCTGGAATTGCATGAATCTCAAATGTCGTGTGAACCACGGTGTCTTCAATGCCCAATAAACGCTGAAATCCTTCAAGACCAACCGTAAGATAGGCTATACCAAAGGCAACAAGACATATTAAAATGATAAGTGATGGAAAACGGACACGATCCCAGAAGGAACCATGTTTCCAAACGTTGTCAACATCTATATCAACACCAGGCAACGGTGAAAATCCCTCTTTTATCAATGTGGGCGATGATTCATCTCTTTTTTCTGAATCGGAATCCTGATCCATCGAAGTTTTAACCTGAACGGGTGATAACAATTCATCTGACTCTAATTCCGCGGATGGTATTTTTTCTGTCGGGTATGCGCTGTTTTGATTATCCTTCGTTAGTGAAGTATCTGTCGATCTCGAATCAATTCCTACCGGCTCGAAATCCAAATCCTCAATTGTCTCTGCGGTTTCAAATTCAGTATCGATGTCTTCATCAGTGGAAATCTGCTCTTCGAGAATTATCGGTGTATTGACAACTTCTGATCCTAAAACCGATACAAGATAATCTTTAAAATTGCTGGGGCTGATCTCTAGGTTGTTTGTCTTTTCAAATTCTATTAACGCATCGCGTACTTCGGCCGCTCGCTGATAACGTTTGTCTCGGTTGCGAGCCATACATTTCATGATAATATGATTGAGTTCCAGGGGAAAATCAGGCTTTATCTCTATGGGAGGCGTTGGATTCGCTTTCTCAATTTTACTTAAAATGCCAAATTCCGTGGGTGAAAAGAAGGGTCGCCTGCTTAAAGCCATCTCATAAAGCACAATTCCAAGCGAAAAAATATCTGATCGGTGATCCAATTCCAGAGACTGAACCTGTTCCGGTGATAAATAGGACAGTTTACCTTTAATTATGCCGTCGGCAAGTGTCTGAAAACAACGGGTTGCAGCAAGAGCTATTCCAAAGTCCATGAGTTTGATTTCGCCACTGAACGAAAGCATAATATTTTTGGGATTGACATCTCTGTGCACAATCTCTAACGGACGGCCTCTAAAATCTGTCAAGAAATGTGCGTAATCCAGAGCGGAGCACACCTGTTTGGCGATGTATATCGCATACTCAATGCCGAGTTCCCGAGATCCACCTCTCAATACCGTAAGCAATTCGTTGAGATTCAATCCATGAACATATTCCATGGCAATATAATAGGTTTCGTCTTCAACACCGTAATCATAAATTTGAACAATATTTGGATGCTGGAGTTGCGCTGCGACACGGGCTTCCGATGAGAACATAGCCAGAAAATCCTTGTCGGATGACAAATGCGGAAGTATGGCTTTTATGGCGACAAGTTTCTGAAAACCATGGGGTCCGATTCTTCGTGCGCGATAGATTTCAGCCATCCCGCCCTGATCTATTTTTTCTAAAATCTGATATTGCCCAAGCGTCTTTTTCGCCATACGTTCCCTGCCAAGCGAACCTTAACATTTAAACAGGATATTAGCAAGGAAACACAAGGCCATTTTACCTAAAAATTCATTTACTTAGAAGCTGTCTGAACATGAATCTGTTGCAACAGTAACATTCATCATTTACAATCAATATTCTGATAAGAAGAACGTAAAATACGTCTGAATTTGAAATAGCAGGAAACGGTTTGAATGAAGATAGTTTTTGAAGAATTCTTAGAAAATGCATGTTTGATTTTACCAGGTGATCCTTCAATACACTCTGAACAGCGCGTTATCTTTCGCCGGGATCCTCTTATGGGGAATCTAAGTGTTCTTGGCGAAGGTATGGCACAGAAGGCGGAGCTGTTTTTTGGACGGACGGATAACCAACTCATAAAATTATGTGCTGACAATACAAGACAGAATTGTTTTTTCTGTGTTGAAAATGTCGAGAAGGTTACACCCCAATACCCATCAGAATTCATTCCGGAAGGCAGAATTAAAGGCGAGAATTCGATATTGTTTCCCAATCTTTTTCCGTTAGCGCAGATACATGCCGTCATTACATTTCCAGAACAACACAGCATGAATCTTTCTGATTTTAATCAAGCAAGACTCCAGGATGTGTTGAATGTAACTCGTGAATTTAATCTTAGGTGTACTTCATATTACGACAATATCCGTTTTTTGAGTTTGAACATTAATCATCTTCCGCCTGCAGGCGCCAGTTTATTTCATCCCCATTTTCAAATATTTGGAATGTCTGAATATCCAACTCGATTCAAGGTAATGTTCGATAAATCCAGTGAGTTTGCTGCCAAGAGAGGCGTCAACTATTGGCACGAGCTGGTGAATACTGAACGAAACATGAAAGCTCGATGGATTGGTCTGAGTGGTGAATGGCATTGGATAACCGCTTTTTCACCAAGTGGACCGAATGAGATTTTGGGAATACCTGAACGTCATAAATCCATAACACAACTGACTCGTCAGGATGTGAATGATCTCGCTTCGGGTATCAGCAAAATCCTCCGTTATTTTCATGAACAGGGTTATTCATCTTATAATTTTACTCTGGCGGGTTCCGTTGATTCTCAATCCAGTAATATGCCATGCATGGTTCGGATCATTACACGACAAAACTTTCGTCCCAATTACCGAACAGATGATTATTTTCTGCAGAAATTTCTGGGCATAGAGCTGATTATTGTAACCCCTGAACAACTTGCTTTGGGCATTAAACGGGTATTTTAATGACCAGAAAATTCTGGTCTCTCTTGCTTCTAATCATCATTCTCGCAACGGTAATACGTTTCTACAATATTGATAAAAACTCAATATGGGGTGACGAAGCATGCATGATATATCTTTGCCGGGATTCGATACCGGAGATCATTGAAGCGCTTCAATCTCCCGATCGTCCTGATGTTGATGTGGCACCACCAGTTTACTTCATCCTGCTTCATTTTTGGATCAGAATCTGGGGTGATTCTGTGTTTGTTTTACGCTCCCTGTCGGCTATTTTTGGAGTTCTGACGGTTTTCGTTTCTGCAATGCTTGGAAAAGAGCTTTTCGGTAACACCACAGGTCTGATAACGGCATTTATAGTGACAATCAACCCTTTTCAGGTATGGTACTCTCAGGAAATAAGAATGTACACTCTCGCTTGCCTAATGGCTGTTCTGGTCATGTGGAGTTTTTTCAAGATATGCTCGGAAAAAAGGATATTCTGGATTGTCTTTTGGATCTCCAGTATCAGTCTGATGTATACACAATATTATGGATTTTTACTCTTGGCGGCACTCGGCGTTTTCACTCTTTGTAACGCTAAGGCAGTATTCTTATCTCGCTGGAAAATGTGGATGCTGACCTTCGTCTTACTTGCGATCTCGTTTTTACCCTGGCTGCCGACACTCGTGACGGATTACAGACACGCCGGCGCATCAGGCGGATTCCCGAACCTGTTCAACCCCATTAAGACACCCGTGTTTCTATTCACCAAAATGACGCTTTTCGGTAATGAAACCTATATATATGATCACTTTCTTTTTTACCTTCTGGCGATTGCCGTTTTTGCCTTTTTACTATGTTGGAGCACCATAAAGTTCTGGCGGCTTCTTGCGGTAAAATACCTGATTTTTATTGCCGGTTTTCCGTTCTTAACAGTTTATCTGGCGTCTCTGGCAGGCTTGAGAATCTATAAAAGCCATCCCTTCATTCTATTTCAAATACCCATTTTGATTCTTATTGGGTTCGGAATTGTAAGGAGTATCGGCAAATCGTCTGCATCGAAACAGCTGGTCTTGTTGATGGTGACCGGAATGAACATTTATGTATTACTAAGTCTAAACTTTTCATCAGAATATGTTAAGCCTAGGATTAACGAGATGGTGGAATGGATCAAATCTCGGTATCACGAAGCAGATCTTGTTGCTGTTGCTCCATCTTTTATTCCGAATCCTATGGAAAATGTCGGCGATCTCCTTGTTTTTCGATATTACTCCCGTGATGAATTCCGAAATCTTTATCTGGTGGGTAACAACTCCGAAGATCTTTATAATTCTATCCGTAATGTTGTTGTTCCGGGGAAACGCATATTTCTGGTATACCAGATTAATCAACAGGTGCTTCCAGAAGTAAAAACGTTGAAAACTATGTTATCCGAATCGTATCAACTCTTATCAACAAAGAATTTTCAAAGCAGAATACGAGGGTTTTCTGTGGGTGTTTCGCTTTATGCTGTATCAGATCGAAACAGGTAACCACCATGCCGACCTACAAAATCATCAACCGTAAGAAATATTGGCTTGTTAAAACTGCGGATCTCCTTCTGAGCGCTTTGAGCTCAATCGGTCTGCTCCCGGCAACGAAATATGATGATCTTGACGCCGTTCGATCAGAAATAAAAAAAATCCTGCTGATCAGGCTGGCTTATATTGGAGATGTCATTCTAACCCAACCAGCATTGAAACCACTCAAACAGTTTTTTCCTCAAGCCGAATTCCATTTTCTGACATCCAGAGCTGCTGCTGAACTTTTATGTTCAGATCCCGATATTTTTCAAACGATCGCTTTCGATGCGCCTTGGTTTTATTCTCCCGGGGATGATTCCAAAGCTATGTATAAGAAAATACGCGATATTTCGTTCGATTTGGGTATAGATTTCAGAGGTGATGTCCGAAACATATATCATTGCTTGTGGAAACCATCTCTTCCACGAAGGGTAAGTTATTCATCAGGGGGAGGTTACGCTCTGTTGACAACACCTGTTGAGTGGAAACGCTTAAAACATAAAGTGGAATTTCATCTGGACCTGCTGCGTAATATCGGAATACATGCAGAATATTCAGATCCGGTGATTTATTTAAACGAGGATGAAACGGCGGATGCCCGTCGAATTTTAACAGAGTCAGGATGCAATCCGAATGAATATCCTGTGGCGATTCATCCGGGAGCAAGGTTGCCTTTGAAAAGATGGCCAGTAGAAAGCTTTGTCAATCTTTCGAAGCAATTAAAAGCAGATGGCGTAGGTCCGATTGTTTTAATCTGCAGCCATGAGCAGGCCGATATCTCCAATGACATTTATAAGGGTGGTGCAATTGATATCAACCTCTCTGGAAAACTTACCTTGCGACAAGTGGCTGCCATACTGTCGCAATGCCGGTGCTTGATATGCCACGATTCAGCTGCAATGCACATTGCTGCGGCTGTTAAAACACCCGTGATTGCACTGTTCGGTCCGTCACGGCCTGCCGAAACCTCTCCATGTGGAATAAATCATCAGATTGTGGAAGGTTTATGCTCTGTTAAGGATTTGTGCGATGAGCAATACTGTCGCGTGAAGCCTGAAGGTCAATGTATGCGTTCTATCGATGTGGAAATGGTAATAAAAGCGTGTAGACGGGTACTGTTAAAAACGGAGACTGATCACTGACAGCATTTGAATCGTCACATGAATATTTAACCAGTAAATATATGTCTCGGAAATTCCATAAGCTGCTATTTTCAAAGCGTTTTTCATTATTCTGAAACATGGAATACCGGAATTTTTATGATATTCAAGTATAATAATTGAGGTGTGCAACGGATATAAATTCTATTCCCCTTTCACTGTACGTAAAGATAATAGCGACAACCCGGAATTCTGATGGTAATACTGACATTTGAAAAACATTGCCATATAATAAGCGGGCAGGAGGTAGCTGATTAGCAACGTGACGGAAACGAAAAAACCAGATCTCAGTATCATCACAATATCCACGAATGAAGGTCACGAGCTTAATTCCTGTCTGGCTTCCGTTTTTCAAGGAGTTGACAACCTTAAAATTGAATATTTTCTTGTTAATAATGCATCGACGGATAATACCGGTGATATTGCCGATCAATACCCCGACGTCAGATACATAGAGAATTTTCAGGTAAAAGGTTTTGCATCTAACAATAACCTTGCCATGAAACAATCCACCGGCCGATATATTCTTCTGCTGAATCCCGACACCATGATGGAACCGCAAACTCTGCCGGCAATGGTGGAATACCTGGATAAACATGAAGAGATCGGTGCCGCATCCTGTAAACTGACCAATCCCGACAATACCATTCAATATAATGCCAGAATGTTTCCAACACCTATGGCAGTGATCATGCGATGGCTTGGATTTGACCGCTTCTTTCCTAATTCAAAAATATTAAAAGATTATCTCTTAAAGGATTGGGATCATAACACCGAACGTGACGTTGATTGGCTTATCGGTGCTTTTTTAATGGTACGACGAGTGGTTATCGATCAGGTTGGATACTTGGACGAATCCTATGATCCGTTGTACTATGAAGATATTGACTGGTGCTTTCGAATAAAAAAAGCCGGATGGCGAATCCGCTATATACCACATGTCAAATGCACTCATCTTTATGATCGCGAAAGCGCTCGTTCTTTATTCAATAAGATGACATACATTCATCTGAAAAACTGTATCCGATTTTTTTCACGTCATTGGAGAGACCTTCGTTGAAAGTCATGCTGATCAATTCACCGTGGGTACATGACCGCGAGCAGTATGGTGTCAAAGCGGGTGCGCGCTGGGCGCACGTCAGACCCCGGCGAAAAACCATTCCCTATTTTCCGTACCCGTTTGCCATGGCGTATGCCGCATCGAATCTTATGCAAGCGGGTATAGATACTGTTTTACTCGATGCCGTCGCCATGGAAATCAGTGTTTCTGAAACGTTGAATGCTATAACTCAATGTAATCCAGATATGATTGTTCTTGAAACATCGACACCGTCTATTGAAAGTGATCTGCATTTTGCGAGCATGGTTGCAAAATCGGTGGATGCATCCATTGTGTTCTCCGGACCCCACGCCACTGCTCTTCCGGAGGATGTTTTACGGTCAAGTGAAGGTAGGGCGGTCTTGCGTGGTGAATATGATATCACCATCGTTGAACTCGCTCAGGCTATAGATGATCGATCAAGCCTGGCAAATATTCTGGGTATTTCGTGGAAATCGGGGGATGCAGTGACACATAATCCCAACCGTTCCCTCATCACTGATCTTGACGAGTTGCCATATCCGGTTCGCAAGGGATTGCCGATGGAGCGTTATACGGACCCGGCATGCAAAAAATTCCCCAATGTAAGTATTATATCCAGCAGAGGTTGCCCGTACCGATGTATTTTCTGCCTGGAATCCACGGTTTTCTTCCATACACCCTCGTTCCGGCGGCGCGATCCACAAAAGGTTGTCGACGAAATGATTCATGTCATTGATAATTACAACGCGCAGGAAATTTATTTCGATGACTCGTCATTCACCGCTTCACATCAACATGCCCGCGCTGTTGCACAGGCAATTATCGATCGGCGCCTTTCCATCGCCTGGTCATGCATGGCAGATGCTCGTGTGGATTTCGATACACTCAAACTGATGAAATCATCAGGATGTACCGGATTGAAGTTTGGCGTCGAGACGGCAGATGAAGCGATTATGAAACGGATAAATAAAAAACTTGATCTAAATAATGTTCGCCGATTTGCAGAAGACTGTAAAAAACTCGGGTTGTATACGCACGGCACATTTATGTTCGGACTGCCGGGTGAAACAAAGAAAAGTATTCAAAAAACCATCGATTTCGCTTTCAGCCTAGACTGCACAACATCTCAGTTTTCGGTAGCGACGCCTTTTCCCGGTACAGCGTTTTATGAAATGGCTAAGACGGAGGGCTGGCTTGTGACCGATGACTGGAATGCGTTCGATGGCGGTCAGTCACCGGTCGTATCTTATCCTGAATGTTCAAGACAGGATATCATCGAGGGATTGGAGCGAGCGAAAAAACGGAAAATTCTTCAGCTCATTACCCATCCTGTAGTTTTGTCCCAATACCTTTATAAACTATATAAGATGAAAGGGTTTTGGGGATTGATGAGTGAAATAGCGGGTAAGGCAGGTTACCTGTTGGAACGGACCCGCTGACCGGCCATGATCTATGATAAAACTGCCAGGGATAAAGCTCTGGATGAGCTTGCGAAACGCGGTCCCGCACCGACACACCTTGCTACTGCCCGTTTGACCGGCTCTAATAAAAATGTTCTGGAACTGGGATGTGCCACCGGATATGTGTCGCAATTGATGCGCCAAAATAATTGCACCGTTACCGGTATCGAACTCGATCCTGAAGCTGCCGCAGAAGCCAGCAAACACTGCCAGCGCGTAATCGTTGGGGACTTGAACGAAACCAGTTTATTGAATTCGCTGGATCAAACATACGATGTGATCGTCGCGGGTGATATTCTTGAACACCTTATAGATCCTGAAACCATTCTCGATACGCTTCACGATCATCTAAAACCCGGCGGTTACATTCTTGTTTCCATGCCCAATATCGCTTTCTGGCGCATGCGGCTCGATCTTCTCATGGGCCGGTTTGAATATCAGGAATTTGGATTGCTGGATAAAACACACTTGCGTTTTTATACCGTCAAGACATTTTATGCTCTTGCCCGTAAAACCGGGTATGATGTTCAGCACACCCATATCAACGACGCCGGATTCCCATTGAGCGGATTGCTGTCAAAATTACCGGTGTTCGGAAAGTGGGTGCGCACCGCCGCTCTGAAACTGGCATACGTTTTTCCCAATGTATTCGCTTTTCATACTATCTATCAGTTGGCTCCGTCACGACGGACATCCGAAGAGGACACTCATGTGGCTGGCACGCAAAATCGTTAACCGCTGGCTGCCCCGGTGGTGGCGCAACAGAATCGATCTCGAAAGCGCTTCCATTGAATCGCTTCTAATACGTGCGGCACGCGATCTGCCAATTCCAGCCATGATTCTGGATGCAGGATCCGGACAATCGCCATATCGCCGTTTCTTTACCGGCCATCGATATATTGCTGTGGATTTTGCACGGGGTGAAGCAACCTGGGATTACAGCCAGCTTGATGCTGTCGGCATGCTGGAACAACTGCCGCTGCCGGATAACACCTTTGATGCCGTTCTGTCGACTCAGGTTCTCGAACATGTTCCCGAACCTCAGAAAGTCGTTGATGAAATGTTCCGCGTGCTGAAACCCGGCGGCACACTCTATTTGTCGGCACCGCTGGGTTTTGGTGAACACCAGATTCCCTATGATTTTTACCGCTACACCCGCTTCGGCCTCCAGCATATCCTCGATAACGCCGGATTTAACATCTCACTGCTTGAGCCGCGTGGCGGTTATTTCTGCTATATGGCTGTCATCTCCATGTGGTTCTATCTCTACCTTTTTCCGCAGACGCGCAGTTTAATACTCAAATTCCTGCTGTTTCCCCTCCAACTACTCGCCGCAACCTGGTTTATATTCATCTGGCCGCCAATTGTTTCCGCTTTTGATTTTCTGGATAAAGAAAAATCCATTACCCTGGGATATGCCGTCATCGCTAAAAAACCACCAAATATGCATAACAATGCTGCGTGATACCGGTTTATTTTTTTTGAGTTTGAATGCGCTCCCGCTACATAATCCGCCGGAGATCCGTGACACTCACCTCAAGCTGCTGCCAGCGCACAAACTACCCTCTGTGCAGACGATTCAGCACCCAGATTGACCCGTCAGATCTTAAACTGTTCCCGGCATCGCTTTTTGAATATCGAAACATCCCGGTATCCCAGTTTTTTTAAAAGCTGAATCGCCTCACCGAAATACCTGCCCAACTCATCAGCAGTATGCGCATCAGAACCCAATGTGACCGGTATTCCCATGGAGCTTGATATGCCAATGAATTCATCGCAGGGATAAAATTCACCGCATGGCCGGTCGCGCCCGCTGGTGTTCAATTCGATACATACGTCCGCAGATTTTATGATTTTCAATGCTTTGGAATACAAATCCGTCAAAGGCTTGCCGGGCACATGACCGAATTTCTTGATCAGATCCGCGTGCCCAATGATATCGAATAAACCGGATTTTGCCGCTTTGCCAACAAGATCGAAATATTCACTGTAAATCTCCATTAAATCCCGCTCGCTAAACCGGGAGATGTACAGAGGTGAATCGTAATTCCAATCGCCGATGAAATGAACCGAACCAATCACATAATCAGGTTCCAGAGCACGGATGACGGAATGTATATCCGACTCATGACCCGGCAGATAATCCATTTCGATGCCGAGTTTTACGCCGGGCAATTCGAGATTTTTCAACGTCGTAACTGTTTTTTTCAGTTCAGCAATTCTTGATAATTCCATCGACCACGGGACTGGACGATGGCAGATATGGTCCGTAAAACCTATCTCCGTAAGTCCAGTTTTGAGTGCCGATGCAATGTAGTCGTTATGGGTCGATTTCCCATCGGAGAAAACGGTATGAATATGATAGTCGATCAATCCTCGCGCTAAAGAACTCATGCCAGCATCTTTCTTACTTTTAATCCTGATTTCGTCAACCGATGAGTGATCATTCTGTTGTGAACAATGTCTTAAAAAGGTCTGTTACATCTTTATCGACGAATGATTTGAAAACATCTGTAAACTTGCTGCGAACCCGATGTTGTTCCTGCCAAAGATGTGTGATGAGTCCCCCGAGTGCCGCGGCAGTTATAGTACTGTTTGGATCGCTGTCTTTTACCGCTGCCAGGTATTCAGAGAGAAATCGCTGCTGCACCGATAAATCATTAAAATCCCCCAGAACATCCTGCAGATTTTTGAGCTTCTTGACAAGAAACTTGATGGTGTCCTTAGGGAAGAGCGATTCAAACAACTCCAAAAGATACCTGAGTTTCTTGCATTGAAGTCGGAGTTTGTGAAGATGAGAAGACGGCGAATCTGCACGTATGGCTCTCCCGATTTTGAAGACTTTTCGGTACCTGCGGAAAATAATCGGTTTTACACTATTCGACAGCGGTTTTCCGCTATTCCCTGCATAATTGTCAGCATCGCTTCCATCAAAAAATTCATTCCATCGGGAAAGTTCATTCTGAAACGAGCGTGACGTCACAAACCTTTTTACGGATTTCAATGCAGATTTCCGCCGGCCGGAGAGATCTTCAAAAAGCTGATTCAATCCGGAATGCAGCTTTTCAGGAAGCATGTTCATATAAAGGCATCTTTTTGACATATAGACATCAAGGTCACGGAGATGGTTGGTTTGCTTGCCGATACGTCTTAAAAACGATGTCAGGTCCGTTGTGGGTTTTTCTGAGATGCTCGTGTTCAGTTGCGTGATAGCAGCTCGGCCTCGTCGTGAAGCTACCCTCATATCGTGCAGAAACTCGCTGTCGATATCGTCTATAATACCCTGAAGATTCGCATGGATGATATGTAAAATCCGCCGCAAAATGACAGCTATCGCTTGATCTGAAGTCATAGCAGGCTCCAGATTCACATCTAATTTTGAAGAGTAGTCAAAAGGTGTGCGCTCAATCACCTGCATATACAATTCAAGATTCGGAGGATCATCGGGTAAAACTTCATAATGTTCAGAATTCAGCAGCTTGATGAAAAAATCCGCTTCTGTTTCATAACCTTCTTTCAGAAATAGACGGGTTAATCGTCGATGACCGGATTTGCCACCGGGATCACTTACCGATATTTGGTCGTGCCTGAGTGTACCTACGGTTGCATCGTCGTGATTCAGTATTATCACCGTCTCTGATACTTGATGCATATCGGCAATTTTTACAAGGGCTCTCGTTCCGGCGATGCAACGAAGATTTTCCCGCATGCCGTCATTGCTGAATTCCCAGTGAAATCGGGGTACAGTTTTACGCGGCCATTCGACTCGAATCAGAACCGATTCATTCAAATAATCGCACATTTCTAAGAATCTGCCATTCAATCGTAAAACGCGCTTGCCGGCGGCCAGACGCCAATCAAAGGTGTCATAATAGCTATATGCATATTCCTCCTGCGGTTTATGAAGCATCTTGAATTGCGGTTGAAGAACCGCTTCTATGCTCCGCTTCGGTTTGTTTCCCTGAATGATCACCCTATTATCTCCGGATTTGATTTCAACCATACCATCAACCGTAGCAAAAGAAATGCAGCAAGACAATGAATCCTGTCAGGTCAATGCTTTTTTAAGGGTTTTCACCATGTGTCGATAAAGGTATAATCCATAGAGTCTGGTTATGGACATTAAACAATGGTGAGTAGAAAGTGAAGATAAAGAAATGAAAAATGTGCTGATTGTTATGATGATCATAATAATGTCAGGGACTTGTATACTGAAGGCGGAGGAGACCGGCTTTGAAGGCTTCATGAATAAAATCAAAAGTGCGGAAGATGGCACTCAAATCGGAACGATGTGCCGGCAGTTTGTTATGGAATCCAGTGATATGGAGGATATGTCAAAGGTTGTTAGATATGTGTGGATGCGGGAAGATGCTGAGGGTGCAAGAGCTGCTATAAATGAATTGTACCAGAGTAAAAACAAAGAACCGAAATATATGTATTTGATGGGATTGATTGAAGAAGATGTCATGAAAAAACGTGAGTATGCACTCAATATTTTCAACATCGACGCATCAGCACGTGCCGGTTATGAATTGTTAGCGGAAATATACACAGCCGGCTTTTTTATGGCTGATGACCTTTCGGATGATAAAATGAAGTTGAAAAAAACCCTTCACGAAGATCATGCTTACTTCGATAAAATGCTATCCTTGGAAAACCCGTCGATGACAATGAGTTATAGTGTTTTTGAGTATTTATTGTATATGGAACGTTTGGATGAAGCGCTTAACTGGCTTGAAAAAGCGCGGTCGACGGATCAGGATTGGGTGAGTGATGTTATGTTTGCCCGTGTCTATGCACGCAAAGGTGAATATTCGAAAGCCAAGAAATCTTCTGAAGCTGCTGTGGAAAATTTCATCACAAAAGGACAAGTCAAAGCGGAGGATAAGGAAACCATCGTCAGAAGCCTTTACAGTTATGTTTTGATCGATTCCAAAGCTTATGATCAGGCCCTGGAATACACAAAAAGCCTTCCGGATGCGGAAACCGACTCTAGCAGCCTGTATACACTGGCATGTATATATGCTTTGAAAGGTGAATCGGATCTGGCAATTGAGAATTTGAACAAAGCGGCAAAATATGGTTGGGATCAGGTGGATCATACCAAGTCGGATCCGGACTTGATTGCGTTGCATGACCATCCGCGATGGGAGGAATCCATCAATAACGTGCAGGCTGCGTACGACCGGGGAGCGGAATCCCGGCGCAAGGAATCGCTGGCTCAAAAAATCGAAAAAGACGCACCACTCTGGTCACTCAAAGATAATAACGGCACGCTGGTGAAACTGGAAGATTTTAAAGGCAGCATTGTCATTCTGGATTTCTGGGCGACATGGTGCCGTCCGTGTCTTATGGCAATGCCGGTTCTGGACAAATGGTGCAAAGAGAAAAAACCCGAAAATGTCAAGGTGTTCTCCATTAACGTCTTCGAACGGAATGTGAAAAAAGCAGTGGAAATTTTCGAAAAGCAGTCCTTCGCCATGACACTGTTATATGGCAATGATGATGTTGCTAAAGCTTACGGTGTTGAGGGTATCCCATATATCTGCGTTATCGATAAACAGGGTAAAATCCGTTTCGAAGAGCGCGGATTTTCACCGCTGCTTGCCGATAACCTTGATATCTGGATTGCCGATTTGAATAAATAACCGGTGTTTATGATATTTTCATGATTCCGGAAACCGGATTCCCAGCTTGGCAAGTTGTTTTCTGAATCTTTGTTTAGCGCGCTCAGGAATGATAATCCGCTTGTCTCCCAAGAAACTGCAGGTTTTTTTCAGAACAGGATCGCTTAAAATTAAACGAGCCAGTTGAGGAGTGGCACATTCATATATTCCGGCTGTATCCACAAAGGAAATGCCTTCCGATCGTTCTTTCAGATCATTTAAATGAGTTATCAGGGTTTCCGGAAGGATTCCATTATGTCGGCGGGTAAGATACGACAAAATTGTGTCGGGAGTTAATCCTGATGACATTAATCGAAGTATTTTCATTCGGTCAATTCGCCAGACGCGGTCTGATTGCCGTTCACAAAACCTGTCCAGAAAGAAAAGATCTGAAGTGACGGTCAAGTATGACAGCCGCACAATTTCCAAATTAGGAAGAACGGTTATTGATTCCGGTTCAGGTGTATGGATTGATTTCATCAATTTCATTCCCAGGCAAAAAACGCCAAGCAGTGTCAAGCGGATTGCGGTCAATCCGTCATATCGAGTCAGATACAGGCGTGTCACTTGAGAAGGAGTTCCTGTGATTTCCGGTTCTGACTGATCAAGCGGTTTGAGTGTCACATCTATCAATCCCAATACCGCTGCGGTCTCCAGTAAAAATACCTTGGAAAATAACCGTCGAATAACCGTTTCCCATTGTTGATCATTCAGTTTTGCCCGTCCAATGGTTTTCAATCCTTTCGAATATCTTACAAAGCTGACATTCTGTGTCCGAATGTCAACAAGATTGCACCATGTATTAAATGGTATCCATTGACCGGGCTGACATGATCGAAGACAATCATTCAGAATGTTTCGAACGGGCGATGCAGCGTGAAGCGGCCGTTTTTTTGAGCGGATGCCTTCCAGCCAGTGTATCCGTGTCATTTCATGATTAGATGGAGCGATCAGCCATGATTCCCAAACTTTACGAATAGTTTCTCTTACCGGTAGATTCCTGATTGAGATTCCTGCTTTTGTTAACTGACATTCAGGACCCAGACGTCGAAAAAAACCTGCAGCCAGTAACAGTTTCATCCAGCTGTAAGGTCGCAAGCCTGCCTGACCAAGAATATCCATCATTTCAGGTCGCGAGAGATCCGAAGGATGATTAAGATCACCATGAAATAAAATTCCATTTATTGCTTTTATCGATGATGATGTCAGGCTTTTGGAGTTTCCCTGGAACCGGAGTTGTCCAGATGCCGCAAGATTAAACATGCTCAATATATCATTCGTGGCGGCTTCCTCAGTGAGATGTTCCACCGGTTCGATGTGTTTTGATCCTGAATGATCAAAGGGCGCTGGAATTTTTGAAATATCAGGTGTGATCATCGCTCTCTCATCCTGTTCTCCAATAGCCTATCCGACTCAACGTATGGCTTCAACGAATAAATTCATATTCAAAGAAATCCATGAGTGCCATTCTCTTAATTTTACTTTGAAGTTTTGGGGTTTTGATCTAGAGTAATCGCATGACCGTTTTGATATTTGCAGCCGGGTTGACACTTTTGATTGTTGGAGCTGATCTGCTTGTCCGCGGAGCTTCAAAACTGGCTGCCACTGCAGGTATTCCCTCATTGATTATCGGTTTAACAATTGTTTCATGGGGAACAAGCGCGCCTGAGCTGGCTGTCAGCATTAAAGCCGGTCTTCAGCATAACGCATCAATTGCGATGGGTAATGTTGTGGGAAGCAACATTTTCAATGTATTCTTTATCCTCGGGATTGCCGCTGTCGTTTTTCCCCTGTCAATCTCCTGGCAGCTTATTCGGTTCGATGTCCCAGTCATGATTGGCGTATCACTCCTGCTGTTTGCAATGAGTGCAAATGGATTGGTATCAATTGTCGAATCCATGATACTTGTGGTATTGATGCTCGCCTATACCATTTATCTGTTTATCCTGGCAAGAAGAACAGAACAACCCAAGCCGATGGAGCAGTTTAATGAAATACGACCCCGGCAGACATCAACCCTATGGATGATCTCGATTTCGTGCGTTTTTGTTATTGCCGGATTGGTCGGGTTGAGTTACGGATCCAACCTAACGGTGAAATCAGCCGTTGAAATTGCCAGAAAATTCAATGTCAGCGATCTTGTCATTGGGTTGACTTTAGTTTCTATAGGGACCTCTTTACCTGAAGTCGTCACATCAATAGTTGCCAGTATTAAACACGAGCGCGAGATTGCCGTGGGAAATGTCGTTGGCAGCAATATTTTCAATATTTTGGCTGTGATCGGTATCAGTGGTTCTCTGGCAGGGGAGTTTGTGGTGCCGGCTAATATGCTATCGTTCGATATTCCTGTGATGGTCGGTGCTGCAGTGGTCTGTTTACCGATTTTTTTTACTGATTCCATCATCTCGCGATGGGAGGGATGCATCCTTTTTTCTTACTACATCGCTTACACCTCTTTGCTAATCCTCAGAACAATCAGCAGCCCCGCTCAGGAACTTGCGAACAACCTGGTCCTATATTTCCTGCTTCCCTTCACGGGTATTTTCCTGATTGTGTCTATTATCAAGAGTGAACGTAATACCGCACGCTTTCTTCAAGCTCTGACCGATGATTTCGAAATTATCCTTACGGAAACTTTCAAAAAAATCAGAAGACTGGTTATTCTGGTCACTGGATTAAGTATTCTTCTGGTTGGCATAGCCATGCTTGTCCTACCGGGTCCCGCTATGTTGGTTATCCCGATTGGACTGGCAATATTGGGGACTGAATTTATCTGGGCTAAGCGTTTGTTGCGCCAGATACAATCTCAGTTGAAATCCGCCGCGAAACAATTTATGAATCAAAAGCAAGAAAACGGAGAAAATCAGGACTGATGCCACTCGACACATCTTATTCCATTGATTGGGAGCCTGGATCCGTACTGCTGGATGAATTTATAATTGAACGGATTTTAGGTCATGGCGGTATGGGAAAAGTCTATCTGGTCAAATCAACGGTTCCGGGAGGTGAGGTGTTTGCGGTAAAAACCCTGTTGGATTCGTCACTGAAAAATGATACCCAAAGACGGCTGATTTTACGCGAACTTAGAACATGGATTGATCTTCCGGATCATCCGAATATCACCGCTTGCCGGTTTTTCAGGACAATTGGTGACCGGCTGGCTATTTTTTCGGAATATATACCCAACGGTTCGCTCAAAGACTGGATTAAGCAG
>JAFGJC010000460.1 GCA_016929305.1 candidate division CSSED10-310 bacterium
ACCGTTCCGGAAAGCGGAATTTGATATTATTTATGGGCAGGGTATTTCAAAATCCGGAACACTTCTGGACATGGGAGTCAATTATCAAGTGGTCTCAAAAAGTGGTGTATGGTTTTCACTGGGTGACACTCGGCTGGGTCAGGGCAGAGAGAACGCCAAACGGTTTTTAGATGAACATCCTGAAGTGTTAGAGGATCTGTATCAAAAAATCCTGGAAGCAGGAAAATTTGAATTTCACCGAACTCACAAAGCTTCCGGTGAAACCGGAGAAACAGCTGGTTAATAAATTAATCATCATAATTTCTTGACTCAGTTGAATGAGCTTTCTAGACTGATAAAGGGGAGTAAACTTCCATCGCTGGGAGGATATATTTATGGATTTACATGAACTCCGTCGAATCGCGACAGAGCGAGGTGCTTCAGATATCCATATCAAAGTCGGCCGGCAACCGGTATTGAGGGTAAACGGCGAATTGATTCCCATGCTCGAAAAGAAACGATTGATGCAGGAAGACACGACGGGCATGGCATTCGATATTATGAACGACTATCAAAAAGAGAAGTTCAAACGAAATAATGAGATTGACTTGGCATATAGTGTTCCGGGATTGGGGCGTTTTCGTGTCAATATTTTCAGGCAGCGCGGTACGGTAGGGCTTGTGTTTCGTGTCATCCCTATGAGAATCCGGAACATACAGGAACTGCATCTGCCCAAGATACTAGACAAGATCTCGATGGAAGAACGTGGACTGATTTTATGCACCGGCACGACCGGAAGCGGTAAATCCACGACACTGGCAGCGATGATCGATTTGATCAACCAGAACCGAACCGTTCATGTAATGACGATCGAAGATCCGATCGAGTATTTGCATCGGGATAAAAAATCTCTCATCAATCAGCGTGAATTGGGATCTGACACATTTTCTTTTTCCGACGCGCTTCGAGCCGCGCTACGGCAAGATCCTGATGTGATCCTCGTCGGTGAGATGCGGGATTTCGCGACAATAGAGACTGCTTTGGCGGCAGCGGAAACGGGGCACCTCGTCTACAGTACATTGCACACCATGGACAGTATCGAAACCATTCAGCGAATTATTGCATTTTATCCACCTCATCAACAGCAGCAAATCCGCTTGCAACTCGCATCGGTACTGAAAGCCGTCATCTCGCAGCGTCTGATTCCGCGTGCGGATGAAAAGGGACGAGTACCGGCTGTTGAAGTGTTAAGAGCCACAGCACTCATCCGCGATTGCATTATTGATCCTTTAAAAACATCCTCCATTAAAGATGCCATCGAGCAAGGCGTGTCACAATACGGCATGCAAAGTTTCGATCAGTCACTTCGAATGCTAGTTAAAAACGGGTTGGTAACCTATCAGGAAGCAATTCGCCGATGCTCCAATCCGGATGATTTCGCGTTGAAATTCAAAGGGATTACAACCACATCCGATATGGCTATGGAGGATATGGAAGCCGTTCTCCAGGATGACAGTCCTCTGAGTCGGCCCGCTCGATCTTCTGACTCCGATGAAGATGATAAACCGGAATTTGATTTCAGCAATCAATTTGATACGATCGAGTGATTCCTGATATCCCATCAGGAATAAATCCCATTAAGTATTAACTTAGGTAAACAGGCAGGAAATTTATGACATCTGAAGAAATACGCGCTCAATATATTCAATATTTTGAAGCAAACGGGCATAAAATGATTCGTGGATGCCCTCTGATCATTCCCAGTGATCCATCCTTGTTATTTACAAACGCAGGCATGAATCAATTCAAACCATATTTTTTAGGGCTTGAAAAGCCACAGCATCGAAGAGCAGTCAATTCACAGCGTTGTATGCGGGTATCCGGGAAGCATAATGATCTCGATGAGGTTGGTTTTTCATCCTATCATCATACACTCTTTGAAATGCTCGGGAACTGGTCATTTGGTGATTATTATAAGAGTGAAGCCATCCGTTGGGCATGGGATTTACTGACGAATGTTTGGTTGTTGCCCAAGTCAAAACTTTTTGCAACGGTATTCAGAGACGATCAGAACGAGATACCTGAAGATGATGAAGCGGCGGGATTGTGGGCTGCCAATACAGATATTCCGAAGGATCATATTCTTTATTTCGGCCGAAAAGATAATTTTTGGGAAATGGGCGACACCGGTCCCTGCGGTCCCTGTACTGAAATTCATATTGACAGGGGTGCCGAATTTTGCAATTTGACCGATGATCCCAGCCATCGTTGTCACGTCAACGGCGACTGCCAAAGGTATATAGAAATATGGAATCTTGTTTTTATCCAATATCTCAGGGAATCTGCCGATATCATCTCACCACTCCCTGAAAAACATGTCGATACGGGTATGGGCCTGGAACGTATTGTCGCCATAATGCAGAATGCCCGTTCGAATTATGACACGGATTTGTTTCAGCCGATTCTGGAACGTATCCAGGAGCTTTCCGGTCACGATGCAGAGACACGAAAGCAATACACCGTTCCTTACCGGGTAATTGCAGATCATTCCAGAGCTGCAGCGTTTTTGATTACCGACGGTATCATGCCGTCCAATGAATGGCGAGGTTATGTTCTCCGGCGCATTATTCGCCGTGCGGTGCGGTTCGGAACTAAAATGGGATTGAATGAGCCGTTTCTGCACCGGGTTGCCGGCGCAGTCATCGATAAAATGGGACCTGTCTATACAGAGTTGTATGACAGCAGACAGCTGGTCGATCATATCATCAAACTGGAGGAGGAACGGTTTTTCAAAACGTTGCGTCAAGGCCTTCCTTTGGTGTACGAACTGATCGAAAAAACTAAATTAGCTTCTGAGTACATGCTATCCGGAGAGGCTGTTTTCAAATTATACGATACCTATGGATTCCCGGTAGATATTACACAGGAAATTGCTGCAGAGGAGGGACTGGATGTTGATGAATCCGGATTTCGAAGCGCGATGGAAGACCAGAAAACACGGGCACGAGCGGCCTGGAAAACCTCTGATGCAAATCTCCTAACCGGAATTTATGCTGAAATTGCCAGAGAAATGAATCCGACGATCTTTACCGGGTACACATTGACAACCGACAGAGTTAGTATCGAGAAAATCATTCAGAATGGTCGTTCATTATCTGTTCTTGATAACGGGCAGCCTGCCGAATTGATCATTAATCCAACACCTTTTTACGCGGAATCCGGCGGGCAGATAGGTGATACGGGGCATATCAAAACCGAGACGGGATATTTTGAAGTTCAGAACAGCTATCGTCTTACCGCCAACATATCGATTTTAAAGGGAATTCTCAGCAGCGGCACGTTGAAAATCCATGACAGTTCGGAGGCTGTTGTGAACTATGCCAAGCGAACAGCCACTGCCAGAAACCATACCGCAACCCATCTGTTGCACTCTGCTCTTCGAAGAACTCTGGGAGATCATGTCAAACAATCGGGATCTCTTGTTGCGCCTGATTACCTGAGATTCGATTTTACACATTTTGAGGCGGTTCAGAAAAAGGATTTGGAGCAGATTGAAATGCTTGTAAATCAGGCTGTGCTGAGTAATATTTCACTATTGACGACTGAAATGGATCTGGACAGAGCATTGGACAGAGGTGTTATGGCACTTTTCGGCGAAAAGTATTCAGATACGGTTCGTGTTGTAGAAATTGAAGGTGTCTCGGCGGAATTGTGTGGTGGCACCCATGTCCGATCAACCGGCGAGATAGGTTTGTTTAAGATACTTACCGAATCCAGTATCGCTGCTGGCATTCGGCGAATCGAAGCCATTACAGGTATGACCGCCCTTTCGTGGACTCAAACTCAGACACGATTGATCGATGACATTGCGTTTGTTTTGAAATCATCCCGTGATGACCTTTTGCATAAACTGGAACGAACGCTGCAGGATAACAAACGAATATCCAAGGAACTCGAAAATCTGACGGCCAAACTGGCGAAACAGAATATGGAGACCTCGCTTTCCGGAACGCAAAATGTGAATGGTGTGAACCTTCTCGTTCATCAAGTCAATAACATCGATATTACACAGCTTCGGGAACTTGCCGATCAGTTGAAACAAAAAATAGGCAGTGGTATTGTGCTTTTAGGATCCGTTTTGAATGAAAAAGCACATCTGGTTTTAACCGTCACGGCGGATTTAACTGCAAAATTCCCGGCTGGGCAGTTGATCCGCCCGATCGCAAAGGAAATCGATGGCGGGGGAGGTGGACGACCGGATATGGCTCAAGCCGGTGGATCAAAACCAGAAAAACTGACCGAAGCTTTGGCAATGTTCCCGGAACTCGTACGGAATTGGGATTCAAAATCTGGAGGGAAATTGTATGGATGAAGCAAAGATCCCAGATGATATCAGGGAGCGAATCGACGAGTACGATCGTAATCTTGACCGGTGGACCTATTACGAAATTTTATATATCACTCGAAACGCATCGCGTTCAGATTTAAAAAAATCCTACTATAAACTCGTTCAACTCATGCATCCCGACAGATACGGCTATAATCTCGATCCGGAGTATAAGGATAAGCTGGAGCGGATATTCAACGAAATCAATATTGCCTACAATATCCTTAGTAACGAATCATCCCGAATGAAATATGATCAATCACTTTATTATGCGGAAGACCACGGTCAACCGATAAAACAAAATACCGATAAACAGGTGGCTATCGCGCAATACAAACGAGGGATACAGGCAATGAGCAACAAGGAAGTTCTTCCTGCGATCGAATTCTTCCGATCAGCGGTGCAATTGGATAGTGACAATTCGGAGTATTATGCAAAACTTGCGATTGCATTGTCCAACCACCCAAATCCAAGAATCAAGCGGGAGGCATTCGATGCTTGCCGGGAAGCCATCAAACGTAATCATGAAAATGCAAACTACCATGCATTGATGGGGAAACTGCATCAAAAACTCGATGAATATGATCTGGCAGAAGTGAACTACAGACGAGCACTATCATGGGATCCAAACCATCATCTTGCCCGCAAGGAGTTAAAAGTCATCGCACAAGAGTTATCCAAAAAACCGCAAAATAAATTAAAATCCAAGCTTTTAAAAATCTTCAAACCCAGAAAAAGCGACAATTCTCCATCAACCAAAAAATCCTGACTGTAGTTCAATCGGCCATGTGTTTCGATTTTCATATTCATTCGAATTTTTCAGACGGGCAGCATTCACTGGAGACTATTGCCGAGCATGCTGTCGAAACCGGATTACAGGCTATTGCATTTTCGGATCATTACTTCACTCGAAAAACACGATCCATAAAGCCGGATCAGTTACCAGTTTATCTGGAAACAATTTCGAAGCTGCGGGAAAAGTATCGGAAGGAACTTATCATTAAATCGGCTTTGGAACTGGACATGCTCGATTGGATACTTACCGGTAAGGAGCTGAGTGCACTGCCTGCAGATCCGTCAATTGATTTTTTTCTTTGTGAATATGTAACCAATGAATCGCTTTCCGGTATGCCATTGAAGATTTTTCTGAAATTCAGGAGTGCTATTTCGAAACCGGTCGGATTGGCACATACCGATTTGCCGATAGCTTTTGCTGGCATACCCGCAAATGAATTAATGGCCATTTTTGCGGAATTCAATATATTTGTTGAGTTGAATGAAGGTTACTGCCGACCGGGAGATACGGTTCCATTTTACCGTCATTGGGATCCGTATTTCCACCAAGCGTTATCTCATCCTGTGTCGTTTAGTGCGGGGACCGATATGCACTCTGATCTGACCATACTAGGTGCGCACTCCGCATATCGGTATCTTGAATCCAAGGGCATAAGGAATCACCTGATATTCTTGCATGAGATTGACCCGGACAGATCCAGCCTGCATAATGATTGATGATGATCGAACTTCGCGGTGTCTATAAACAATTTCAGAATCACCAGCTTTTTACCGATCTGAACCTTTCCATTAAAGCGCGTGAAACGGTAGTCCTGTTTGGACCAAGCGGATCCGGTAAGACTGTGCTTATAAAGATGTGTCTGGGATTGATCAAACCGGATCGGGGAGAAATTTATCTCGATGGTGAACGCATCGACAATCTTCCCGAGAAACAGCTCACACAAATCCGCATGAAAACCGGAACACTTTTCCAATATTATGCTCTCTTTGATTCGCTTACCGTTTCACAGAACGTCGCATTTTATCTTGCCAATCACACGGATATGACTGAAGAGGAGATCAACACACGCGTGCGGGAAATTCTGATTCAAGTAAATCTCGATGGCAACCAGCATCTGAAACCGGCTGAGTTATCTGGAGGCATGCAGAAACGTGTCGGTATTGCACGGGCTTTAGTACATCAACCCAAAATCATTTTCTATGATTCGCCTACGGATGGGCTTGATCCGGTTACGGCAGATCGAATCATCGATCTGATCAAGAAGCTGGACACAGACCTCGGTACAACGTCACTTGTGATATCAAACGATATGAACACGGCGTTTCGAGTAGCTGACCGGATGGGGATGATATATAATGGGAATATCTTACAAATTGGAACACCCGGAGCTATCGCGGCATCGAAAGATCCTTATGTGTACCAATTTATCCGGGGTCTTGAAACAGGTCCTCTTCTAGATGAAATGGAAAAAATTACCTCTGATAACGATTAACAAAATCGTCTTTTTATCTGCTGTCTTCATTGAACTGACAAGTATATCCTGTTGCATTGCGGAAAATTTTAATTTCAGAAACCCTCCAGCAACCGCATCATTTTTCCCGGGTTTTTACATTCTTACGTTGGATTTCCCGGTGAAACGTCATGACTATGAACTGGTAAAGCAGCACGGTATAACACTATTTGAATCACTGCCTGACGGGAGATTTGTAGCATGGCTTGAAAAAGAACTTTCAAGCGAACTTTATCCGGTGGTTGATTCAACTGAAATCCAACCGGTTGAAACCCTGGAAAAACTCGCCACCACGTTGGAACAGTATGCCGGCGGACCTCTTCAATTTGGATGCTGGTATATTACCACTTCTCCATACCAAGACGTTGCGGATTACATGATTTCAACGGGTGCGGTCATCAGAAGCAATGAAAGACTGTACCTGACGGATAGTGTTGCCTACAACCTATTGACGGGTTGGGTACCGGATTGTGATATGCTGACAGAGATCTCATATCATCCATGTATTCGTTGGATCTACCCGTTATCGGAGTCGGCCGGTTTAGAAGATGAGTATACTGCTCAGGAAACGGTCGCATCGTTCTTTCGTGATGAAATCAAACCGGGATATTGGCAAACGCTTGAAAATATCGGTATAACCGGCAAAAACATCAAGACGGGACTTATCGATACCGGATTCGATACCAATCAAAATCAAACATGTCATCCCGATTGCCGCGGACGATTAGCGGCATTCATTCCCTATGCCGGGAGTCCAAATTTTGATGCCTACGGTCACGGAACGCATATTGGCGGAATCATCGCAGGTAACGGGAACAGTTTGTCCGCTTATGGCGACGGTTATTTATCAGGCATGGGGTTGGCACCGGAAAGTCTGCTCGTTGTTTCTAATGCGCTGAGTGCTAATCCATTTCCGCCATCGGGAGGCTACAGCCGGATGGCATTTGATGTTGCATATGCGGGAGGCACCATCTGCAACAACTCATGGTGGGATCAGGAAGGTGTCGGTATTGGTTACACCGCTAACTGCGCCATTTGGGACAGTGCCGTTCGAAATGCAGCTTCGAATTACGAATCGATGATGAACCTGCCGGTGCTGGTGATATTTTCTGCAGGGAATCGGGGACCGGAACCCCAGTCATTGACATCCCCGAAAGAAGCCAAGAATATCATCACAGTTACCGCGTCAACATCACAAAAATCCGGTGATCCTTTCGAGTTATGGTCTATTGCCAGCCACGGGCCTTGTGCCGACGGACGTAATGCTCCGGATTTAACAGCTCCCGGTATCGATATTTACTCCTGCTGGCCCGGCAACAGTCATCTTGTTCAAACCGGCACTTCCGTTGCCTGCCCGCATGTTACGGGCGCAGCAGCGCTGCTTACCGAATATTACAGAACAACCTGTGATCATCATCCCAGTCCAGCGCTACTTAAAAGTACACTTATCGGATTATCAGAACCAGTGACCCAGACAATTCCGGATTCAGGATGGGGCTGGGGAATGCTATCATTGAAAAATCTCCCGTTGCGGTTTCCTCATTGGAGTTTTATCGATCAAACAGATGTTTTTACGGATTCCGGACAATCAGAAGAGTATACCATCGTTTCTCTTGATCCTGATCTGCCCCTTGATATAACGCTTGTCTGGACCGATCCACCGGCAGCACCCGAAGCAAATCCTGCTTTGGTAAATAACCTTGACCTGTTGCTTTCGGATGGTACTGATGTCTATTCCGGAAACAACTTTCAAAATGTATTTACACCACCAGGTATTCATGAAGATGCAATCAACAATGTAGAACGAATCCGAATTGCAAATCCAATCGGCACTTACATTCTGACTGTTGCAGCTCAAAACATTGCCGGAAACGGTATCCCGGGCAATAATATCGACACCGATCAGGATTTTGCCGTTTTCCTTAATAATGCAGTGTTTTTATCAGATACACCAAAACTTTTCCTTGATCCATCCACAGTAAACTGTTCCGATATTATCCATGTAATCGTTGCCGGATCATCGCTGTCAGGCAATCAGAGGATTTCACTAACAGCATCATCAGATACTTCACCGGCTGGTATCCGTTTTGAAGCATACGAGAAACAGGATTCGCCAGGCATATTTGAAGGATCTTTATATACGGGATTCGAAACGACACGACCTGCATCGCTTGCTGCCGCTCATGGTGATACGATCCGTGTTCAGTATGCAGGTTCACCTGAATGGGTGTGCGGAACGGTTGATGTGGACTGCTGTTTTCCGAAGGTCATCGATCGACAGATCATTAGAATCCAGGCTGATGCCACTACTTTCCGATGCGTTACTGATGAACCGTCGAAATGCAGCATTGCCTATCGTGAAACGAACAACTCATTTCAACAGCAAGTTTCCGAACCGTTATTCCAGAAAGAACACACGATCACAGTTACTGAACTTTCTCCTTGTACCTGGTATGATTGCTTCTTTACGCTAACCGATGCCAGTGGAAATTCCGGACCGGAACCTGATCAATCGCCGATCATCACTTGGATTACCGATGAGCGAGTCATCATATATGCGAATGACTTCAGTTCCGATCCACAATGGCCACAAACGGATCCCGATTGGGAATGGGGTCCGGGAGAAGGTTCAGGAAACCCGCCGGATCCCATTGCCGGATACACTGGCAGCACATTTCTTGGATATAATCTGACAGGCAACTACGAGAATTTTCTGAGTCCTGCACATGCGGTAAGCCCTTCGTTGAACTGCCATATCCCCGGCGATTATTATCTGACGTACTATCGCTGGCTGGGCGTCGAAACGGTGCTATTTGATGAAGCAACCATATGGGTTTCATTTGATGAAAACCCCTATGAAAGGATTTGGTCAAATCCAAGCCATGATTTATATGATGGCGAGTGGATTTTTCAGCAGCTTGATGTGACCGATTGGGCATCCGGTGCAACTGATTTCCGGTTTCGGTTCACCATGGGTCCGACAGATGCCGTCAACACATCGTGTGGTTGGAATATTGATGACATCGCTTTACTGGCTGATCTTCCCTGTGTGCAGTCAACGCCCACACCGCCCCACCAACATTTGGCACCATCTTTTGTACTTTCGCTAAACAATTCTGTATTTTCGCCAGGTGATCACCTTCGATTGACAGCCATTATAACCGTTCCCAGAGGTTATGAGTCAATCGGCATAGCGACCGCGGCAAAAACCGGTTCATCATATTTCTTTTCTCCTGAGTGGTCGGAAACGCCAGATTATTCCATTTTAACATTTAATGATTATGGAACGACCTCTCATCTTATACTTGATTTTACCTGGCCTTTTACCTACATCGACCCGCTGAAATGCACGTTCTATTGCGTCATTTTCGATCCGGATACTTTTGCCTTATGGGATTCGATCAAATCAGTTTCATTTACTTATCAAACCGATAAGGTTTTTGATTGACATGCAGTTTTCAGGAACGATAATGATAGCATTGCTGTTTTTACCATTGCTGATGTGAAATGGAGATAAATCTATGGCTTCCCAAAACCATCAGGACCGTCGTCGATCTGAGCGATTTCAAACATTGAATCTGCTGTCATTTCATGAAACAGACAGTCAAGGCCAGACTCTGTCTCAGGGCATAGCCAAAACCCTTGATCTTTCAGAGACAGGCGCTCTTATACAAATTCCTCATCAGGTCATTCATCCGGAAAACTTCCATATTGAAATTGCTCTGGAAGAAGAAATCATTAAAGTAAATGTTGATGTTGTCGATCAGGTTCAGAAAGAAACAGGAGAATGGCAACTCAGAGTCAAATTTTTGAATTTAAAACCTGTAATCCGGCACCGTTTGACATCTTTTATCAGATCACTTCAGTAGTATAGCTAACCAGCTCCTGCCGTTATTAGACAGCATCAGATGTTACGATGTTCTGATAAAATTTAGGAGTTTTCCCATCAGGGATTACATTTGGAATCGCCTCGGATTAAATCGGACAGCAGAACCTCATCGAGAACTTCATTTATTTTTTTCTGTAATTTCACCCAGACTTGATTTAATACACACGTGCCGTCATAGATACATTTAACTCGGCTTCTGGCTCGACGCTCGCACAGAATTTCAAAGGCTTGCCCCTCTAATGCTTCAATGATCTGTCTTGCGTTTATTTTATCTGCAGGTTGTGACAGTAAATAACCTCCTCTGGCACCGCGAACGCTTTTAATTAAATTATGCCGGCGAAGTTTCAACAGCAATTGTTCGACATATGTTCTTGGCAGTCCCTCTTCTTCTG
>JAFGJC010000461.1 GCA_016929305.1 candidate division CSSED10-310 bacterium
AACTGGAAGCTCAGCTCAAGCAATGGGGTGTTAGGCTTGAAGAGTTGGCAGCGAGGGCTGACAAAGCAGGCTCTGACGCCAGGGAGGAAGCCAAGGCAGACTACAATAAACGCGTCGTTGATCTGAAGAAGAAGTACACGGCAGCGCAAAAAAAGCTTGTCGAGTTCAGAGCAGCGGGAGACGGGAAGTGGGATAACTTCAAGTCGGACGTGGAAACGCTCTGGAAGGATATCGAAGTCGCTTTTAAGGGTTTGACACATAAGTAATAGTATTGATCGATGTCGTGCGGCGTCTGCATATCACAATCGGCAATTAGACGCCGGATACGGTCGATCTCAAACAACCGAACCAATAAGGAGAAAACAGAATGAAAACAAGATATTTAATTGCGCTCGTGACAGCGTTCGCGACACTGGCGTTGACCTGTTTCCCGATGCAGGCATCCGAGTTGGACAAACGGATCGAAGCGTCTGCAAAGGATTTGTATGTATTTCAAACATTTCTAAAGGGAGATGACGTAAAAATCCATTCCGTGGATGGTGTCGTCACTTTGACTGGAACTGTTGCTAATGAACCACGGAGCATATTGGCGCAGGAAACCATGGCGAATGTGTCCGGCGTAAAAAGCGTGAACAACGAGTTGAAAATCAAAGGAGACAATCCTGCTGAGAATTCGGATGCATGGATTGATATGCGTGTGAAGACCATGCTTCTGTTTCACCGGGGAGTCAGCGGCATCGGAACTGAAGTTTCCGTAAAGGACGGGACGGTGACACTGCGGGGCGAAGCCGCTAACAAGGCGCAGAAGCAATTGACGACTGAATACGCCAGGGATGTCGATGGTGTCAAAGACGTAATCAACGAAATGACGGTGGCAAAGATGCCGAAGGCTGAAAGCCAAACGGTCGGTGAAAAGATCGATGATGCTTCGATCACCTCCCAGGTCAAATTGTCTTTGCTGTTTCATCGATCGACCCGGGTCCTTAAAACCCAGGTTAAAACGGAGGATGGCGTGGTCACGTTGAGCGGTATGGCCAGGAACGAAGCTGAAAAGGAACTTGTCACCAAACTCGTCAACGATATAAACGGTGTGAAAAATGTGATGAACAAGATGATTATCGAGGAACCAAAAATCAAGTAATGCTGCTTGCGTGCGAGACGGGCTGTTCGGAAACACGCAGCCCGGTCGAGAGCACGCATGTTGAAGGAGCTTTGAATGTTCAACAAACGTACTGCCGGGTCTCAGACCCATGAAAGGAGTCGGTTATGGGCTTATTGTTATTGATTGTCCTGGTCCTGTTGGTTGTGGGGGGACTACCAACGTGGAACTACAGCAGAAATTGGGGGTATCGCCCTCTTGGAATATTGGGACCGATATTGTTGGTCGTCCTGATCCTTGTTCTATTCGGATATATTCCCAATCACTTCTGAAGAGGCACAGATGCAATATTAGAGTAGTGCTCGAATGAAATTTGACGCAAGCTGATCGCTGATGTGCTGATAACCATCGAATTGGAAGAGCGATCAGCTTGCCTGTAAGGAGAAGATGAAATGAAAGCACTGAAAATTGTTGCAGTTGTGCTGATCGTACTTGGCGGTATTGGATTGGCTTATGGCAGTTTCACTTACATTCAGTCGACTCACACGGCTGAACTGGGTCCTTTCGAGCTGTCGGTGAAAGATAAAGAGACAGTGACGATCCCGGTTTGGGCCGGCATGGGTGCGGTTGTAGCCGGTGGAATTCTGCTTCTGTATACCGGCAGGAAAAGATAACAAGAGCTGGTGTGTGCAGGAATCAATCATGCTGTCCTCTAGGATCGTCAATGATCAAAAGAAAGGAATCTATTATGACCATCAATCTTAATTCTCTTCCGTTGTACGGCAAACCTGTGATTGCTTTGTTCGCTGGAGTATTAATTCTGATCAGACCCAGGCTACTGAATTATGTCGTGGCTTTCTACCTGATTATCACCGGTATCATTGGGTTGATCCCATTATTTGACTGAATCTCAGACCATTCTGAAGGAATTGGGTTCAGCCGGGTCATTCGGTTAAACAGTATTCTAATTGTTTAATTGGAGACGCAAAAAGGAGACGTCATGAATAACAAAATCAAATTAATTGTCAGCTTGAGCCTGATGAGTCTGGTTCTTATACTTGTCTTTCAAAATGTAGATGTCGTCAATGTTCGCCTCTTTTTCTGGACACTTCCCGTGTCCGGAGCATTGCTTTTTATCATTCTATTATTTTCCGGCGGAATTATTGGTGGGTCTTTACTCGGTTATTTTCAGCATCGGAAGAAAAGCACGATCAAGACTTCGGATTGAGAAAACAGGTATCAGACAGTCTTTTCTGAAAAAAGGAGCTTGATGCCAAAAGAAAGGTACAGTTGCGTTCCGTATGAAGTAGAACACGATGAGAACCCAAATCGGATTATGTATTGACCACCGGAAGGCCATCGTCGTCCGGGTGAGGCAAAAGCTGAATGGAAGGAACGCATTGTCGGTGTTGAAACGGTTGACAAGATGACGGATCTCCAGATCGCAGCGAAAGTCAGACAGCGCTCTCCGCCAGGTTCGATGCAGATAATGCAATGATGATTCGGCTGGCACGAAAATTGAATTATCTGATAACGAGCGGCGCTGTAGTCATTGGAAAGGAAGCCCATGATATGAATGTAGTAATGATATACCCAAAGTTTCCGGATACGTTTTGGTCCTTCACCTACGCTTTAAGTTTCATTGGAAGGAAAGCAGCATTTCCCCCGCTTGGCCTGCTGACAGTTGCGTCCCTGCTGCCGGCGGAATGGTCCTGCCGCCTTGTGGATCTGAATTGCGAAAGTCTGACTAAGAAAGATCTCGCGTGGGCGGATATGGTCTTTATCAGCGGCATGGCAATCCAGCGCAAATCCGCGAAACAGATCATCGCTCGTTGCAAGCTTATGGGTGTAAAGACCGTGGCTGGAGGACCGCTGTTTACCGCTGAACCGGATGAATTCAATGAAGTGGATCACCTTGTTCTCGACGAAGCGGAACTCTCGCTGCCATTATTTCTCTCGGATTTGCAAAACGGGCGGTTGAAACGAGTTTACCGGGCAACTGGTTTCTGTGATCTTCACAGCACACCGGTTCCTTCATGGCATCTGGTTCAAATAAAACGCTATGCATCTTTGAGTATCCAGTTTTCCAGAGGTTGCCCATTCAACTGCGAGTTCTGCAACGTGACAGCTCTTTTCGGTCATCAACCGCGCGTGAAATCGCCTGAGCAGATTGTCGATGAACTGAACCTTATGTATGCCACAGGTTGGCGGGAGAGTATCTTCTTTGTCGATGATAACTTTATTGGAAATAAACAATACCTAAAACACAAACTGCTGCCGGCCCTGATCCAATGGCGACAGGGCAAGAAAGGATGCGTGTTTTTTACTGAGGCATCCATCAATCTGGCGGATGATCCGGAACTATTAAAAATGATGGTCCAGGCTGGTTTTGATTCCGTTTTTATCGGTATTGAGTCGCCTGAAGAATCCTGTCTGACGGAGTGCCATAAAATGCAGAATAAAAATCGGAATCTATTTAAAAGCGTCAGCCGAATCCATCGCGCAGGATTACAGGTAATGGGTGGTTTTATTGTCGGATTCGACAACGATACGCCTGCGACTTTTCAGCGGCAAGTTGATTTTATTCAGAAAAGCGGCATCGTCACCGCTATGGTGGGCATGCTGCAGGCTCCTCCGGGAACACGCCTTTTCGACAGGCTAAAAATAGAGGACCGTCTGGTTAAAACGTTTACCGGGGATAATGGTGACGGCACAACCAATATCATCCCCCGAATGGGTATGGAACGTCTGAAAGAGGGCTATCGGTCGATAATGAAACAAATTTATTCTCCCAAAAACTACTACCGCCGAGTCAGGGTTCTTCTGCGGGAGATCAAAGCTCCGGACTATCATCTGCCATTAAACGTCCAACGCTTTCTTGCACTTCTTCGATCCGCGTTCCGGCTCGGGATTCTGGGAAGAGAACGGTTTCATTACTGGCAATTGCTGCTCTGGACTCTTTTCCGCAAACCCAGGCTTGTTCCGGTTGCCGTAACCCTTGCCATATTTGGTCATCATTATCGTATCATGTGTAAACTGTATATTTTAAACCGGAGACATTCTGCAGTCCCTGATCCTGTCGATGCCTGAGACATAATCGGGAATGGAGAAGGTTTGGGGTATGGATAATCGATCCATGGTCCGGTTTTACATGGAACATGGAAAGATAGCTACTGTTGGTGCCGTTCCCTGTGATCGTGATCAAGCCCATCGCTTTGGAATCATGAACTATGGGCAGGACGGAACGATTCAAACTTACGTGGAGAAACCCCAAGGTCTGGGAGATATTGTGCCCCCCCATCTCCATCCTCTGGCGTCGATGGATATTTATGTTTTTCCCACCGGGCCTCTGCTTGAATACCTTAAGACAAATCAGCACAAAACCTCTCATGATTTAAGCAAGGATGTTCTGCCGGATATGGTCAAATCTCATGAAGCATCGGCCTTCCCATTTCTGGAACTTGATGGTGAAAATAGTTACTGGCGGGATGTTGGGGAATTATCTTTTTATCAGAAGGCGAGCAAGGAATATTTAGATGGTCAATACAGGTACCTCCGATTCGATAATTTGCCGCGCATGAAACAATTGCCTGCATCCAATTCATGCCCTTGCATAAAACCTGATGCCGGTAGGTATAGCTCGGTTTCGAAGCAGTGAATCCACAAGTGAATGGTAGCATCAAGATAGGAGATCATTTATGACACGCCATAACATGCCGATCAGCCAGATTCTGGGAAATCCCATCGGTCTGGATTACTCCTGGTTTGTGATCTTCGGATTGCTCACCTGGATGCTGGCGGGCAGGTACTATCCTGCCGAGTTCAAGAACTGGCCACCGCTGCTTTACTGGTTTATTGGCGCAATGACAGCCGTTATGCTCTTTGTGAGCGTGCTGCTCCATGAACTGGGACATTCGGTGACCGCGCTCCGATACAAAATTCCTGTGCGCAGCATTACACTTTTCCTGTTCGGGGGAATCGCCCAGTACCATAGCAGAGTTTTTTATTGCCGTAGCCAGCCCGTTCGTGAGTCTGTTACTGGCGTTCTTTTTCTTGGTGCAGCTACTGGCGACCGGCATGGAACCACTCCTGGGTCTGGCAAAATACTCGGAATATTAAGCCGTGAAGATATCATTTCGTTCCTGCGTACGATCCGGGAATTGGGAACGCGACGGGCGGGAGTATCCCCTCCACTGACGAAATGGGGCCGCGACAAATGATAAAAAAAACTCTCAATAAGGCAAAATATCCGGGCATGGGGGCTATTCCCCATGCAGACAATGTGACTTTCCGGGTCTGGGCACCCCATGCCTTAAAGGTGTACGTGACCGGAACATTCAATGATTGGAGTGAGACTCTGAGACCTCTGGTCAACGAGAAGAACGGTTACTGGTCCGCGGATGTGGCCGAGGCAAATCCGGGAGATGAATACAAATACCTGATTCACGGTCCCAAGGGTATCCTCTCTCGCATCGATCCATACGCCAGATTGGTGACAAATTCTATCGGCAATGGGGTTATTTATGATCCGGAAGCCTTTGACTGGGGTGATGATGACTTTCTCCTGGTCACGGGCAATGAGATTGTCATTTATGAGATGCACATCGGAACCTTTAACGTTAAAAAGAACGGGCAACCGGGAACATTCACCAGTGCCATGGAAAAGCTGCCTTATCTTCAGGACCTGGGTATTAATGCCATCGAAGTGATGCCGGTTGCTGAATTCCCGGGTGATTTTTCCTGGGGATATAACCCGTCTCATCCCTTTGCCGTTGAGAGTAGTTACGGGGGACCGGACGCCTTCAAGCATTTTATTAAAGCGGCTCACGAGCTAGGCATCGCAGTCATCGTGGATGTCGTCTACAACCACTTCGGTCCCTCTGACCTCGATTTGTGGCAGTTTGACGGCTGGAGTGAAAATGAGAAAGGTGGAATCTATTTTTTCAACGATCGCCGTTCGCATACCCCCTGGGGCGAAACACGCCCAGATTATGGCCGGGGTGAAGTACGCCGGTATCTTTTCGATAACGCCTGGATGTGGCTGGAGGAATTCCACGCGGATGGCCTGCGTTGGGACGCCGTACCCTATATCCGGAATATAGACGGTCAGGATGCAGTACCGGCGGATGACATTCCCGAAGGCTGGAGTCTGATGCAGTGGGTCAATATGGAAATGCATGCCCATTTCCCCGGTAAAATAAGCATCGCCGAAGGCATGCATAATAACGTATGGATCACCCGGGATGCCGGGGAGGGCGGTGCCGGCTTCAATGCACAATGGGACAGCGAATTTGTGAACCCTGTCCGCAAGGCGATTATAACTCCCGATGATGCATCCCGTGATATGGCGGCAGTCAGCCGGGCGATTGCGTATCGGTATGATTCGGATGCATTTCGCCGAATCATTTTCACCGAATCCCACGACGAAATTGCCAATGGGCGGGCTCGGGTGCCGGAGGAGATCTGGCCGGGAAATGTGGACAACTGGTTTGCCAGGAAACGCTCCACTCTGGGAGCCGCCATCGTTCTGACCTCCCCGGGAATCCCAATGATTTTTCAAGGTCAGGAGTTACTGGAGGATCGATGGTTCCAGGACAAGAACCCCATCGACTGGTCCCGGATCGAGGCGGAAGATGGAATTCTCCGCATGTATCGTGATCTGATCGCCCTGCGGCGTAACATGTCGGGCGTGTCCACCGGTTTGTGCGGTCAGAACGTCGACATCTTTCATTCCAGCAGTGAAAACAACCTCATCGCCTTCCATCGTTTCCACCGGCAGGGTTCTGAAGACAGTGTTGTCGTGGTGATCAATATGGCGAATCAGAGTCAGGACGGGTACATCATCGGTTTTCCGCGTCCCGGATTGTGGAAAACACGATTCAACAGTGACTCTGAGATCTACGGGGCGGAATTTTCGAATTATCACACTCCCGACGTCGAAGCCGGTGGGAACGGAGTCCATGGGCTGCCCTGCTCAGGTGAAATCGGCATCGGGCCCTATACTGTGGTCATTTTTTCACAAGATGATTAAACTGAGAATCACACCATTTGCGGGAATGTTTTGAATGATTCCGGTCAGTAGCATTTTTAAAAAGGGGATTTGATGACGAATACACATGACAGGCAACACCGGCCGATCCTGAAACTTTGCAGTCGGAGCGAAGTGGTTCCAACTCGGGAAAATGGAACAGTATGAGCCTGGCCAGCTTCGAGCGCTCGTACTTTTTAGCCAGGAATCTCACCTTGGAAGAGAGGGAATCTTACCGAACCTGCTTTCTACATTTCCCTCATACACCATCCAGAGCATGTGGATGCCCGGTTAAGTTGATCGGCGAGGGAACGGTATCCGCCTGGGAATTCGGCAGTGGCTGTCATGATTGCTTCAGCGAAATCGACAGCTTGCTGGTACACTTTCAGATTTTCGAATAAGAAAGCCCTATCGGTTTTATAGCTGCGATGCGGTTTTTCTCAAGCAGTGATTTCAGAAAGTAGAAAGTAGACCGCAGTAGAGTGCAAAAGATTTCCAGTCTACTTTCTAATTTCTACTCTCTACTGCTCTGGGAGTAAAAAAAACAGCCAACCCTTTCGGATCGGCTGCTTTATTGTTTTTTGCTCCCCGGCACGAACGATTCTTGAACTTTCCAGCTTCGAGGAATTTAAACATTGGTTGAGGGAAGAAGCTGATGAGGAGTTGTGTTTTCTAAATTCATGTTAAATAAGAAATTGAAGATTTGAAATTACTTGTCTTGGGAGCTTTAGAATCCTATTATTATTCCAGTTATGTGTTAATGGAATGGATTCAGGAATTATGGCAAAAAATAATAAACAGGAAATAATATTGGAACTGATCAAAAAATATGGTGTGTTACGTCCAAAGGATCTCGACAAACATGGTATCCCAAGACGGTATCTCAGCCTAATGCGCCATAAGGGTCTACTCGTTCGAAGCAGCCGCGGGTTGTATGAACTGCCCGATGCCGATGTTTCTGAAAACTACACGCTTTCTCTTGTGAGTAAACGTATCCCACGTGGTGTTGGGTGCCTTCTTACCGCTTTGCGTTTTCATAATCTCACCACCGAGCAGCCGAATGAAATTTGGATGGCGGTGGAGAGATCTATGAATCCGAATTTCCGGATGGATGATCTTCCGGTACGTATCGTGCGGATGTCTGGCGTTTCATTTTCCGAAGGCATAGAAAATCATTATGTTGATGGTATTCCGATTCGGATATATTCAATACCTAAAACTATCGCTGACTGTTTCAAGTTTCGCAATCGCATTGGCTTGGATGTTGCTTTGGAAGTATTGAAAGAATGCCGTCAGGAGAAACGCTGCACCAATGAGGAAATCTGGTATTTTGCTAAAATCTGCAGAGTGGCCAGAATAATGCGTCCCTATTTGGAGGCGATATTTTGAACGACCAATCTGACAGGATTGCTGCATCCATCAGACAGCGTTTGCTGAATCTGAGCCGTTAGCCTTCTCGCTGGAGTTTTCTTCAGATTCACAAAAGACTGTTCAATGGTCTTCTTTCCTCCGAAAAAATAAACTGGAAAATGCGCCCGAATCTTTCGAAGAAACTGTTGCTCATATTCGACTTTTTCTTGCTGATCCGTTACGGGTTGCAACTGGAAACCATGAATATAATAAACATTGGAATCCAGGTGGACCTTGGATAAAAAAGGTTGGTTCAGAATAAAAGAAAAAGGCAGAACCCCGAAATTCCGAAGTTCTGCCTATTGGTGTATCAAGAACCCAGGACAGAACGATATCGAGAATGACCGGTCGCGCACCGCGGAGCTTGGTGCGCGACCGGTCGATTCGTTTGTTGTGTGTTCTCCATAATCAAAATCCTTTATCTCCAGGAAAATCCTTTACTCATTTCGTGCTCGTGCGCGTAATCGTAATCGTAATCGTAATCGATTGAAAACATTGAATAAGTCAGTGCTTTTATTCTCCGGAAATAGCATTGTGCTTCTGATACTTCATTCTGTCATTTTCGTGAGCATACTCACAATTCGCTCCAGCAAACCTTTCCCTTCATTGATCTCCGACTCATCCATTGCCTTCATGATAACCAATTCATCCAGAACTGCCGTGCACTCCAAAGCCAACCCGCGGGCGATCTCGAAAAAACGATTCCGATCAGCCTTCGACCGTTTGCCATTGCCCTCCGCGATGTTTCTCGGGATGCTCTGGGATGCGCGGATTAATTCATCCCGAGCAAATCTCCGATTGCCGTTCAATTTATCGACTCGAGCATAAACCCAGGAAACGAACTCCAGGCTTACTCGGTATATATCCAATTTTTCATGGTCAAACATTTGATCCGGGTTTCCTTTCGATTACGATTACGAGCACCGCTCATCCGCTCCGCGGATTCACTGAGCTCGAGCACGACTTTTGACACAACATATACGATAGAAAATGCAGATCCAAGGGAAATACTGTAAAATTTTCCAAGCCGGACCGGGACTTTTGTTTATATTGTGGGATCTGATGATTTTTGATAACTTACCGGCGTGAGCGTCGTGGGATATCACCATAAAAAAAAGATGTCAAGAATGCCTTTTTTTTCGGTCGCATGTTTTCTTGTATTGTTAACAATTGCCGGAACGGTTCGGTGCCAGCAAAACGATTCCATGAGACAATTAAATTCTAATCTGGGTCATCCGGGTTCTAAACTTGTTGATCTAACACTTCAAAAGCCTGACGGGAAAAAAGTCAAACTCCAGGATTTTTCAGAGCAGTTTCTCTTACTTTTATTGACGGACCTGGATATTATTGCTGGACGAGCGCAAATGATACTCTGTGAACGCCTTCGAAAAGAATATTCAAAATCCTTCTTGAACATAACTGCTGTTGCAATTCAGAAAAGATCAAGACAGAAAGTCTCTTTGTATCTCTCCAACAGACCACTCGATTTTGAAATACTTTCTGCTGAACCATCAGTTGAAATGGCTTTTGGAGGCGTATGGATCATACCCACGATTCTTATCGTCAATCAGGATAAAGTGATCGTGGAACGTTTCGACGGGTACCGGTCTTATGATATATTGAAAGAAAAATTGGAACATCTGAGATGCGCGCCGAAATTTATATTGAAAGGGGATAAAGAATGACAGCATGGATGACATTGTTTTTTATTCTAGTTGCCTCGCCTACACCCGGATTAATTTCACCTCCAGTTGAATCAGAGACGATTTTGAGTATAAACAAAGAAATGACCGATGGTATGATCGCATTGGATCATACCCGATTCGATTTTGGAAAAATCTACCATCAAGACTCATTGAGTCATGATTTTTTAATCAAAAACACAGGCAACTCGACGATTCATATAACAGATATAAAAACAGACTGTGGCTGCACAGCAGCCGTAGTTGACTCATCAGCAATAAATCCAGGTGAAACACTTGCCATTCATGTTAACCTTAAACCCGATATTCAGGAAGGACAGATTGAAAAAAAGGTATCCGTATATACGGATGCTGCCAAACCAGATGACATTTTCGAATTGACAGTGACAGCTGAAAAACAAACATTAATAAAGATATATCCATCACATGTATATTTTAAAAATGTTCATTTTGGAGAAGGTGGCGAAGAGACGGTTCACATCAAAACTGCTGAAGACCATAATATTCATATCATGAATGCAGAAGTTATCGAAGGGGATGCCCTTGAGTTTACGTTAACACCTGTTTTCGAAACTGAGAACATTGGCAACGAAACCGAAGATTCAGGTTTAAAAGACGATCTGAAAACCATAAACGAATGGAAGCTTGTGATGCATCTTCCGAAAGAAACGCCGGCAGGAAGATTTTTTTCGAAAGTAAAACTTTCGACGAATTCTCCATTGCAGCCGGAGGTGGTCTTTCCTGTTTATGGAGTTGTCAGAAGTCAGGTTTCTGCGCGTCCAACTCAAGCATATTTCGGTACACTTTCCCCCGGGGAAGTAAAAAACCTGGATATAAAAATTTCCAAAACAGGTGATCCAACCTTAAAGATTTTATCAATCACATCAACCGTTGATGCCATAACATGGGAACAGGAAACCGTTGAGGATGGAGCTGTATATAACTTGAAACTGACTCTCACAGTTCCCAATGATCACGCAGGACGGATCTCCGGAACGATCGATATCACCACCAGCGATCCGACCCAACCGGAAATCTCAATACCGGTTTTTGGTTATGTACCTGTTGTGGAAAGAGTTACACCCATACCTGAATTGAAAAAGAGAACGGATTAAGAATCTTAAAGCAAAATTTCGATCTTAGCCTTGGCGTGCAGATCTTCATACATTTTTTCACGAAATGCATTCTTCTTTTGACTCTCAAGTATTTTTTGTATACGTTCGGATGCCTCTTCCAAACTGATCTTTCCCGGATCCTTTTTATCCGTTATTTTAAAAATGTAGATACCGTTCGGTCCCTCTAGCGGTCCTATGATTTTGCCAATCTCAGCCGGAAATAATGCTTCATTAAGAAATTGGGGAATTCTTCCTTTGCTCATCCATCCAACATCACCGGAACGAGCAACACTATTTTCGTCCTCGCTGTACTGCTTGACCAGATCCGTGAAATCCACGCCTTCATCTGCTTTCTGTTTAACTTCCTGAGCTGTTTTCATTATTTCAGCTTTGCGCTGATCATAATTCTCGGATAAAGATGGGGGTGTTTTCCAGACAATTTGTTGAGCTTTAACCTGTTCCTGATTCACAAAGCGATCAGGATTTGCATTGTAATATTCTTCAATTTCCTTTTCTGTAACTGACATGTCACCGGCTACCGAATCGAAATATTTATCAATACGAATTTGCTTTGCGACTTCATTCCGAAATCGGTCCATATCGTCAATTCCATCCTGAAAACGTTTACGTGCGGCTTCATCTTCACCAAAAAATTTCTGTAATTCCTCAATCCTCTCATCAATGTCAGCATCTGTCACCTCGATGTTAGCGCTTTTTGAAGCATTTTCCAGGATGCGTTCTTTGATCAATCTGTCCAAAAATTCTTTCCGCATTTTTTGCAGCCGATCCTCAGGAAACTGCATGTCTGGATTTATTTCACGGAATTTGTTGGTTAATCCGGAAACACGCTCTTCAATTTCGGAAAGCATGATCGATTCCCCATCGATTCTCGCGATAACTCTATCCTCAAAATCAGCTCCCGTTACTGGACTGATATTCCCGGTCTGAGCCGTCGAGGTAGCAGATCGCGAATAATCTCTTGAATGCGGGTAGATCAAGACGATGGCTGCAACAACAAGAATTATGAATACAATGATTATTGATATAACAGTTTTTTTTCCCACAATTAACCTCCAATTTACAACTTTAGATAAATTTCTCCCATTGTTTATGGGAACGCAGTATCTTAATAATGTTTCCAACTTTCTGTGTACTATTTCTGCTACAGACAAGCAACGCATCTTCAGTATCGACAATGACAATATCCTGCAAATCGATCGCTGCAACCAGCCTGTATTTACTCCAAATAAGCGTATCATTGCAGTTCAGGTAGATATGATCACCGGTTGCACGGTTACCATTGCCCTTATCTGCCACATGATTATAGAGTGCTGCCCAACTACCGACATCAGCCCATGGAAAGGTTACCTTGAACATGACAATTCTGTCTGTTTTTTCCATGACTGCACAGTCAATAGACAGATCAGGAAGTTGTGAAAAAACGGACTCAATATCAGAAATTGTACCATCGTCTTTCGAAATTGATATGGCTCCGGAATAAATCGCAGATTGATACCTTTCCAATTCCAACAAAATTCGGCGTGCACTAAATACAAACATGCCACTATTCCACAAGAATTTTCCGTATTTTAGATATTTTTCAGCAGTTACCCTGTCAGGTTTTTCGACAAAAGCCTCCACTCGATACATTTCAATGTCAACAGCAATATCCGGTATTTCGGCTCCCGTCTTGATATAGCCATATCCTGTTTCAGGATAAGATGGAACGATTCCTAAAGTAACGATAACATCATT
>JAFGJC010000462.1 GCA_016929305.1 candidate division CSSED10-310 bacterium
ATAATAGTGGTTTCGATCCACTGTTTAAATACGAAGGATAAAGCCACGAATCCGGTAAACCGGGGGAATAGATAATGGCACACCGGAATCGTGACAATTTAGGAGGTCAAAACAAAAACATATTCCTGTGCAGAGAGCGAGGGTTCGTTCGAGCAGGAAAGGAGGGGTTTGAATGAAGGACCTGACAAAAATCCTAGTATCATTATCCTTATTCATCTTGTTATGTGTCCCCCAAGGGTTGGCGCAGCTATCAGAAGAGTATGATGGTGATTTTGGACCCAATGATACTCTGGACGAGATTCGTGCCAAGATTGAAGAATACGGTTATGAATTTACCGTCGATCATAACTGGTTTTATGACCTGTCACGGGAAGAAAAGGAGTATTATTTAAATCGCCGGCCACCGGATGTTTCTCTGCATGAAGTCGATGATATCGGACCTCTTGCAGATCATCTCGGACGTGATTTACCCACAAGCTTCGACTGGAGATCCTACAACGGTCATACCTACATCGGACCGGTCAGAAACCAGGGAAGCTGCGGTTCGTGTTACAGCTTCGGAGCGAACGCGGCAGCAGAAGGAACCTACAATTACGCTACGGGAAAATATGACAGCAACTGTGTTGATTTTTCGGAATCCTACATCATCTGGTGTCTTGGCCGTTTGAGCCAATATAATTCTCATTTTTTTGGATGCGGTGGCGCGGATTACACGTATTCGGAATTGGAAGCTCTCTGCAATGAAGGCGTAACCTATGAAGCCAACTACCCCTATACTCAATCGGATCCGGGAAGCTGCACGCACTGGGGTGACCCGACAGTCGTTTTTGATTCCTGGCATCGAGTGCCCTGTGGCGATATCAATGCGATCAAAACCGCGATCATGACTTATGGTGTGGTTGATGCCGCGGTTTATGTCGATTCTGCGTTTGAGGCTTACAGTGGCGGCATTTATTCCAATTCCAGCACATCCTGCTCTTCAAGCCCCTGCTATAATACTCCAACGAACCATGCCATCTCTTTGGTCGGTTGGAATGACAACGGCGGCAATGGTTACTGGATTTTAAGAAACAGCTGGGGAACAGGCTGGGGCGAATCAGGTTATATGCGTATCAGTTATGAAGCGGCCAGAGTAGCCTGTGAAGTCTGCTATCTTGTTTATGGAAGCGGTCCACAACCGACATCCACGCCCTCCGGTCCCACTGCAACCCCGACACCACTGGCGGATATTCTGCTTGTGGATGATGATAACAATAAAACCTACGAAACATATTATACCGCAGCTTTGAATGCCCTGGGTGAAAGTTATAACCTCGTGACCGCCTGCCCCATTCAAAGTGTTCTGAATCAATATGATGCGGTGATCTGGTTCACGGGAGATGATTATTCATCAACCTTGAGTTCGGATGATAAAGCAAAACTGCAGAGTTATTTAAACAGCGGCGGAAAACTGTTTATTACGGGTCAGGATATTGGATATGATATTCAGAGTGACAGCGATGGGTTTTATGCCAATTATCTGCACGCCAGCTATTCGAAAGACGATACGAATTACTATGATTTATCCGGTGCTGGTTTCATGAGTGGTGTGACAATCAATATCAGTGGCACGGGTGGTGCCAATAATCAGGGCTATCCTTCAGCAATGAATACAGCGAATGGAAGCAGTGCATGTTTCAGTTACACCAATACGGATCCTTATGGCGGTGTGTGTTACAGTGGCGCTTACCGGGTGGTTTATTTCAGTTTCGGATTTGAAGCCATCAACAATTCATCCACCCGCACAACTGTTATGGATCGCGTACTGGATTATCTGATCGGTGGCACACCACCTACCAATACCCCGACACCGACCATCACGCCAACATTTACAACTCAGCCGGCAACCGCAACCCCAACACGGACCCCAACACCATTCCCGACCAACACACCCAGTCCGGTACCGACAAACACACCGGTGCCGACCAATACGCCGTCAGGTGGCTCAATACTTGTCGTTGATGATGACAACGCCTCTCCGGGTTATGTGAGTTACTACACCGATGCACTAACAGCTCTGGGTAAGACATATACCGTAAAAACTTCCGTAACTCTGGCTGATCTGCAGGCAGCGACTGCCGTAATCTGGTTCACCGGTGATGATTACACGTCGACCCTTTCCTCTACAGATAAATCAAATCTGACGACGTATCTGAATGGCGGTGGTAAACTATTTATCACAGGTCAGGATATCGGGTATGACATTCGAAGTGATAGCGACGGCTTCTACAGCAATTATCTGAAAGCCACCTATTCGACGGATGACACCAATGACTATAATCTGTCGGGAAGCGGGATAATGGCTGGTGTGTCGCCGGTCATTCAAGGCGTCGGCGGTGCGAGCAATCAAAATTATCCCAGCTCCATCTCAGCAACCGGCGGTTCATCCTCAATTTTCACCTATAATACTGCTGGTGGTTCAGGCGGTGTCAGCTATTCCGGAACATATAAACTGGTGTATCTCAGCTTCGGATTTGAAGCTATTGCAAGCTCCAGTATCCGGCAAGACGTGATGAACCGGACATTGACTTTCCTCCAGTCTTCCGGCGGAAATACACCGACACCCACACCACAACCCCCGACAGCTACACCTTCCCAGGTTAGAGTCCTCTTGGTCGATGACGATAAAGGAAAAACTTACGAGAGTTACTACACTGCCGCTATTACTGCCGCAGGATATGCTTATGATACGTTCACCGTTTCCACCAACGGTCCGACTGTCAGCCAGATGGTCAATTACAGCGCTATTGTATGGATGACCGGTGATGATTGGAGCACTTCGCTGACAGATACCGATATCACTAACTTGAACACCTATCTGGGTACTTATAACGGCAAGCTGTTCATCACAGGACAGGATATTGGATACGATATCCGAACCAATGCTTTCTATGGCGATAAACTGCACGCTTCGTACGTGAGCGATGATACGAATATATACACGCTGAGTGGTGCTGGTATCATGAGCGGTGTCAGTGTCAATATTTCCGGTACTGGCGGTGCCAACAATCAGAATTATCCGTCCAGTATCAGTGCCAGCGGCGGCACATCGATTTTCACGTATACCGGCAGCGGATCCGGTGGTGTCTCCTATAGCGGTGCCTACAAAATTGTTTATCTGAGTTTTGGATTTGAAGCGATCAACACATCTGCTTCTCGCACAACGGTAATGGATCGGATTCTTGATTTCCTGACCGGTTCATAGAAGCAAATTGAGTAAGTGACCAAGGGTGCGCTTTCAAAGCGCACCCTTTTTTTTGCTGTGAGAGCATCGTTTCCGTGATGTGAAATCTTTGACCCGTTTTCTTAAATATGATAAATACCAAAATCTGATGGAGAGTATGTAGTTTAGTTAAAATCGAAGGATAAGTAGTACTGCAGTCAAAAGGAAAGGATATCAGGGATGACATTGAGTAATGGAAGCAATGTTTCGGTATCGTCTCAACAGACAAGTATCGACAAGATCAGTGATTTCTTCCTGCGCCAGGTGAGAAGTTCCATTTATATGCGCTTGATTCTGGTATTGATCATGGCGGTCAACTGTTATCTTATATTCCTTTATTTTATGGATATTCCGGTGTTGTATCCCGGACTGACCCGAGCCAAGGAATTCGCTTTTGCCATCGCTGCAATAATGGGGGTGTTAAACGTGACGGGAGCGGCGGCGGTGTGGCAGATGAAAAAATGGGGTGTATTCGGTTTTATCGGTGTGATTATTCTCACGATCATCACCTATTTCATTTTCAGAATATCGCATGTCTATACACTTTTCTGGCTTGTATTAAGCACCGCTTGCCTTTGTTTTCTGCTTATTCCCAAATGGGGTGAGTTGAAGTAACGTCGCTTACTCGGTAATTTTTTCAGTGTTCTATGAATTTTTTATATAGATCCATAAATTTTGCGACTCGGGTTTCGTCGACGTAATTATTCGCCTTTCCATCATATTTAAAACAACTGCCGACAAAAAATCCGTCAGCGATATCGGCATACATTTCAAGATTTTCATGAGTTATCCCGCTTCCAATATAAACTGGTACAGAAGTATTTGTCTTGACGGTTTTCAGAAAATCGATGTCGACAGGTTTTCCTGTCTGCGTTCCGGATACGATAAGAGCATCTGATAGGCCTCGATGAATGGTATCACTTATTTCTGTTTGCAGATCTGTAGTCACAAGAGGTGACGCGTGTTTAACGTGAATGTCCGCAAAGACTTTGACATTAGAACGCAGTGCGCTGCGCAGACGCAGAGTGCGATAGCTTTTCCCTTCAATAATTCCCTGATCTGCTACGGCAGCTCCCATATGAATGTTTACACGGATGAAATCCCCCTGAATTGCCGTGGCAATCGCCATCGCAGATAACGCATCGTTTCTGAGTGCATTAACGCCAACCGGAAGATCTGAATATTGTTTGATATCGCGTCCGATCGCTGCCAATGCAGCAATGCTTTCCGGTGGAAGTGTGTCCGGGAAGAATGGGTAATCTCGAAAGTTTTCGACGCAAAGTGCATGTAATCCATGTTCCCGGTATGTTTCAGCTTCCTTCAACGCTTGATCATAAATTTTTTTCATGTTTCCATCATAACAGGGTGAACCGGGTGTCGGATTCAGATGTATGACGCCAATTACAGGTATTTTTGACTTGAAAAGCTCTCGTAAACTCATGTCAGCCACTTCCTCTCTTAATCTTAAAAACTCAAGTTGAAAAGCATCAGAATAGTTCCGATATATTTAGTGATACTCTTTCTGATTGTTAAAGTAACTTCCGGTTGAAATTCATGCCACTCTATTATAGAAACAAAAAGCATAATTAGATACTGGATGGAGGAAAACAAAATGTTAAAAGAAAAAACAGATGTTGTTCTTCGAGCAATCGAATCTGAAGATGGTGAATGGATAAAAAAACTGCTATCTGAACATTGGGGCTCGAGTCTGGTTGTTACTCGAGGTGTAAGTCACAATGCTGAGGAACTTCCGGGTTTTGCAATTATCCAGGGTAAAGATCCGAAAGCATTGGTGACATTTCGAGAAGATCGAACGGATATTGAAATTATAACATTGAACAGCTTGCAGGAAGGTCAGGGTTATGGAACAGCGCTTTTGAATGCTGTAGAAGGATATGCCAGGGAAAACGGATTTCGAAGGATATGGCTTATTACGACGAATGATAATACGAAAGCCTTGCGGTTTTATCAGAAAAGCGGATTCACGCTTGCAGGATTGTATCCACGTGCCATAGAAAGATCCCGTAAAATAAAACCGGAAATACCCGATATGGGAAATGACGGGATACCTATTCGAGACGAAATTCTATTAGAATACACTCTGGAAGATAAACATTTGGAATAATATGATCTATCGAATGTTTACCGTTTTCATAATGCTTATGATCGTTGGAAGTAAGCTTTCTCAGTTTTGTCGTGCATCGGATGCTGACGCCTTACCATTGGCTATCGAGGTTGAGTTGAGTAATACGGAAAAGACGATTATTTCCGAATGGCTGAGAATTACATTTCCTATACCGAATGTTGACACTTTGGCGATAAAAGATCATACCGAATTCTTCCTTCGACATACCGATATCAGTGAAATTCATGAAATTCTTAACAACATGCAGCAGAGAGCAAACGCACTGAAACAGTCGACAATTGATAATTTCCTGGCAATGAACAAATGTGAATGTCGAATTCCGAGACAGTTAAATTCATATGATCGTATTCTATTGATCGATGAAAAAATGTTGAGTTCTGTGCTATCCAATTCGGATGGATGGAAGACTTTTTACAATAAGTACCCTGGAGTTCCGGGTGTGCTCGCATTTTCGCGTCCCGGACTCGATGAAAACAAAACGCAAGCACTCCTGTATGTCAGTCATTATGTGAATCATCTTGCGGGGAATGGAAAGCTATATTTACTGAAAAAGACTGGCGATAACTGGGAAATCGAAGTTACATTTCAAGTTTGGGTTTCTTGAGTTGAGTTCATTAACTCCATCCAAATTCAACATAATCGTAGCTGCCTATCAAATTGAAAAACTCATCCGTTACGGCAGCCCAGAGAATGATGCCTGAAGCTTCAGATCCTGTGTCAGGCCACATGAAATCGAAAATCACATAATTCGAACAAGAGCACGGGGGTTGCGATAATGATGCATAATCCAGGACTGTGCCCCAGGAAGGGTAAAAGAAATAGTCACCGTATACATCCAACATGATGAAAAGAAGAAAATCAAGACTGACATCCCTCTCACCGTTACAGACCTGAGCTTCAAGCAGGAACTGGTTTCCGGGATAAAAATGATCTGCACTTAAAGATAGGAATACACCTGAAGGAGGGCATGTCGGTGTGCCGGTTGGGCTAGTGAATGGTGTCGGCGTATCGGTTGGCGATTCAGTTGGTAAATCGGTTGGTGTATTTGTAGGGGGATTTGTAGGTGTATTTGTAGGTTGAGTTGTGGGAGTATCAGTTGGAAGTTCTGTGGGTGTATGAGTTGGTGGTGGTGTGTCAGTGGGAACGGTTGTTGGATATGGTGTTTGAGTGGGTGTGATGACGGGAATCTCGCCAGAGAGAGCAAAAACGACAATATTGTTCACAGTGTTTTGCGTTCCTGCCAGTGCATCTGGAATGTCGTCATCATCGATATCTTCCGAAGGGAAAACGCTTAATACTCGGTTAGAAGTACCGTATGTCCACAAAACGGATCCGTCGATTCCCGAAACACAATAAACATTTGTATCGAATGAACCAGCAATGACATCTTCATACCCGTCGCCGTCAACATCGGCAATTGCGTGAATCGTCCAGACATCACCGCCATTGAGACTGCCGGTCGGGGTGGACCAAAGTGTATTTCCATTCAGGCCGTTCAGACATGCAATGGTATTATCCCAGGATCCGACAAGAATATCTTTAAGTCCATCCCCGTTGATATCCTGCAGCGGCCGGATCAACATGATGTAATTAGCGCCAAATGGGTTTGACCAATGCGTTCCCGCAGTTTTACCGTCTCCGCAAAGAACACCCGCCCCCCAAGTCCCGACGATAAAGTCTTCACCGCCATTTCCATTAATATCGGAGCAGGGGATAATTGTATGTATTGAATAACCGGCATCGAAGGTCCATAGTATGTTTGCCGTTGAATTGGAATCCCCTTCTACACAATATACATACTGCCCATCCGGATCACCGCATGAAATCATTGCATCGGGAAGCCCGTCATTATTGACATCGCTGATCGGTGAAACCGAAAAGGATGCATCAGGTAACGATGCGGACCAGAGTACTGTTGGCGAAGTTCCCGTGGAACTTCCATCGATACAATACGCATGATCATTATATGATCCGCATCCAAAAATGACTTCGGGAATACCGTCACCCGTAACATCACCCAATTCTTTTATTGAATAAACCCAACCTGATTGTGGCTCGTTGTATGTGTCAAACTGCCAGATAAGTGATCCATCACTGCAATCATATGAAGCTGCAAAGCGGCCGCCACCCGCCAGACCAGCAAGAATGTTCGGATAGCCATTGCCATCAGAATCGTAAGCAGGTTCCAGACATTCGTCACCATAGAAATATCCGCCGCTGGCTCCTCCTGTTGTTTCAATTGACCAGATCACAGTTCCTGTTCCGGAACTTGCCCCTGAAAAACAGTAAAAATTTTCGTTGTCCTGGAAAATATCGTAACCTGTTACAACATCTGGAAATCCATCGCCGTTTACATCCGGGATGGAGCGAATACATGCTGCATTATCATCTCCGGTGTAAGACCATAATAATCCTTCACGATCTAAAGTATTAGAAGGATAGAAGCTGTTACGCAGAATACCAAGCGTTATTTGTGTGTCCGTATCTATACAAAATAACTCCGCTGAATTTCCTGGTATTGGTATCCAGCATATGAACAGAAATATTAGAAAAATTCCATATTTCATATAAACCTCCAGCATAAAGATTAAAGAAGTATCTATCTTGAATATATCAGATCAGCATCATCATTTCAGCTAAATGGCTGAAGGCCATAGCTGTGGCGCATGATTCAGCAGCAGATCCACCAGAAGGGCAACCGGTAATCCCACGATATTAAAATAACAGCCATTTATGTGTCGAACAAAAACAGCAGCTTTACCTTGAATACCATAGCCACCGGCTTTATCTCTGCCTTCGCCGCTTTTGACATACCAGTCGACTTCAACTTGTGACAAATTTCTGAAAGTTACCTCTGTAATATCATAGGCTGAAATCGATGTTTCTTTGCCAGGATAAAGAGCGATAGCAGATATAACCTTATGTGTTTTTCCTGACAGCTTCCACAGCATGTCCTGGGATTCTCGATCTGTTGAAGGTTTCCCCAAAATTCTATCCTCAAGAACTACAACTGTATCAGCACTCAGAATAATACGATTGTTATATACTTGACAGACATTTCTGAGTTTTTCTTGCGCATTATGCATACAGTAGTCAATGGGATTTACGCCAATGGAAGGAGGTATTTCAGTATAATTGGGTTTGATGATATCAAAGGAGATGCCAATTTGCTGTAAGATGTCTCGACGTCTTGGTGACAGCGATGCCAGAACCAGGGATGCCGTCATTGCATGACGATTCCTGTGTGATAACCACATTTAGGGCATTGATCATTTTCCCTGATATTTTTTGTTTTTACACTGAATCCGGTTCGCACAATCAACAATTGCCCACACTCAGGACAAAGCGTCGAGGCAGATGTTTCATCCCAGACATTTCCCAGGTATACATAATTGAGATACTTCTGGGTGATGGATCTCGCACACTGAAGCGTTTCAAGAGGTGTAGCAGGATTGTTCAAACGATAATTGGGATGATACCGGCTGAGATGCAGAGGTGTATTTTCACCCAATTCATCTCGAATAAATTTTCCTAAATCATGAAACTCGTCGTCTGAATCATTTTCATCTGTAATGATCAAGTTCGTGATTTCAACATGACATGATTTCGATGCAAGGGCTGAGGATTGTAGAACTGGATCGAGATAACCTTTGCAGAGTTTTTGATAAAATTCATCACGCATGGATTTAATGTCAATATTCATGGCATCGATATAAGGAAGAATCTGTTTCAACGGTTCCAGATTGATCATGCCATTTGTTACCAATACGCTTTTTATGGCATGTTCATGCAGCAACTTACTGCAATCCAATACATATTCGTACCAGATGGTCGGCTCAGCATATGTAAATGCAACAGCAGGCAGATTCCGTTCCTGGCACATCGACAGAATGGCTTCGGGGGGGAAATACTGAGTTGGAATGATTTCCTGAGAAATTTGCCAGTTCTGACAAAAAAGGCATTTTAGATTACAGCCATTATTACCCAGAGAGAGTATTTTTGATCCCGGGAGAAAATGATATAAAGGTTTCTTTTCGATAGGATCTATATTTATGGAGCAGACTTCACCATAGTTGGATGCAATCAGTTCACCATTCTCGTTTTTTCTTACTCGGCAAATCCCCGTGTTTCCGGTAGAAATCCGACAGTTATGCGGACACAGAAGACATTGGACAATATTGTTATCCAGTGATTTTGCAAATCTCGCTTTCTGCATTTCAACCAATCCTGTTCATTAAAAACTGAGGAATTGACTTCAATTCTTCCAACGCATCTGTTTTAGGAAGATTTTTGATTGATTCGATGGCTTTTTGCGAAAATTGATTTGCCATTCGGCGAATTTTACTGTCGATGCGAAAATCGATAAGAAGCTGTCTATAATATTTCTGCATATCTATTGTCATTTCCAGCGAATCCGCTTCAATAAGATCGGTAAATTTCTGTTTATCCCTGCCTTTAAGGTTTTTTAGCAGTAATATTGCAGGCAGGGTAACGCGACCTTCTTTTAGATCCTGAAAGTTGTCTTTTCCAAGTTTTTTTTCTTCAGCATACCAATCCAACAGGTCATCCAGAAGCTGATACGCTATTCCAAGATTTTTACCATAATCCTTCAAGGCTTCCACATATTTGGGTTGATCGTGGGCACTGGCACCCAAACAACAGGACAGTTCCATAAGTATAGCTGTTTTCTTTTCGATGACGCGCATATATAAATCTGGTGTTGCTTTCACGTTATGTCTATTGGCAGACTGTACGATTTCACCTTCTGTCATCGTTAATACGGTTTTATTCAATGAATTTCGGATGGCTAAGGATTCTGCTGACATTAAATCAATAGCTTTTGAATAAAGATAATCACCGGCAAGCACAGCCAGCTGGTTTCCAAAAGTCTGATTTACAGACTTGTTTCCTCGTCGATGTTTAGCTTCATCAATGACATCGTCATGAAAAAGAGAAGCAGTATGGATCAATTCCACAACAACAGCATAACGCTGATGTTTTTCTGGATGGCTGCCGGTTGAATAAGCGGAAAGAAATACAAGAGCAGGTCGAATACGTTTTCCTCCACTTTTAATCGTTGGTAATATAATGTTCCGTATATTATTTTGTTTGATATTCAGGCAATCGAATAACTCAACTTCAAATAAATCCAATTCGGATTGAATGGAACGGCAGGGTAAAACGGGCGAAGTATTGGAAGCAAGCATCTAGAATGTTTCTTCGCTTTCCGTTGCCATGAGTATCTGTAATTCGCCATTTGCCATTAGTTGATCGCGACGTTGTTTTACATATGAAGTTACAGCCTGGTATTGTTTCGAAGCAAAGGTTTGCTTGCGAAGATCGGGAAGTTTTTCCTGAAAATCTTCTTCATTGAATTCTTTTTTGGATATTAATTTAAATATGACTGCACTGTCTCTCAGTTCATATACTCCCGACACATCGCCGACATTCTTGGAGAATAGTGTGTCCGCAAGATCCGGATCCGAACCGAAGCGAGGAATGAAGCCGGTGTTGGCAAATTCTCCCGTCGATTGGGATTCAATTTCAAAAGGTTTACCAGCATCGCTCCATGGCGAACCTGCTATCAGGCTATCATAAAGCGTTTGCGCTTTTTCTTTTGCAAAATCCAGAGCTTTTTTATTCTTGGTTTTCGTCTCAACAGATTCTTTTGTCTCCTCAAACGGTGGAATATGAGAGGGTACAATTTCCTCAATCGAAATTAAGAAAACACCATTACTCGATTCAATAGGAATGATGATCTTTCCAATGGTTGCTTCTTTCAGGAGCATATCCAGATTCTTTGATCTTCCCAATTCAGCCGGAGGAGCTTTCAGTGTAAAAAGATCAGATGTTTTAATTTCCAAGTTTTCATTTTTTGCAATATCTTCGAGAGTTGTATTTTCAGTCACTGTTTGGAATATCTTTTGGGCCTTATCCATGGCCAATTCTTTGGCACCTTCCAACTTGAGTGTGTTCACAATGGAATCTTCGACCTCTTCAAGACGTTTAAAACTTGCTTTTTTATAACCGGTTTTCTTGATGATGTGGTATCCGAATTGTGATTTTACTGGTTCGCTCACCTCATCAATTTCCAAGTTCCAAGCAGCTTCTTCAAAAGGTTTTACCATCCGTCCTTTAGAAAAATAACCAAGATCTCCGCCATTGGCACCTGACGGATCATCAGACAATTCCTTTGCAAGCGATTCAAAGGATTCACCTGCTTCAAGTCTTTTCAGCGCCGATTTTGCTTTGTTCAAAGCTTCATCCCATTTTTCTTCAGGAGCATCGGATGGAACTTTAAACAAAATATGACTCGCACTAACCTGTTCTTTTTCCTCGTACTGATCAAGATGTTTTGTGTAAAAATCATCAATATCCTCATCAAAGAGCTCCACCTCATCCTTCATTTTTGATGGATCAAAATGAATATACTGGATTTTATACTGATCATCTAATTTGAATTCTTCCTGATGAGCATCATAATATGCTTTCATCTCGGCTTCATCCACTGTAATTTCTTCAAGGTAGGAACGCGCTCTGAATTGATAAAAATCACAGTTGATTTTTACATTTTGCCGTTCGTACATTTCCTTAAGTTCGTCGTTTGTTACGGGTGCGATGGAACCGATGAGCGTGCGAACTTTTTCGAGTGTCAAATCATGCTGCAGAAACTGCTTATATTGTGTTGAGCTTACCCCCATTTGACGGAGCACTCGCTGGAAAAGACCATTAGAAAACTTGCCGTCAACCTGAAAATATGGTGTCTTTTCGATAGATTTCATGATTTCATCTTCCGAAACCATGACACCCATTTGGTCGGCTGTTTGAAGCAGCACAATATCGTCAATCATCTTGTCAAGAGCCATCTGACGAAAGTTCATATTGGCTGACATTCTCGCAAAGTTATCCTGGTATAACTGCCGATAATGCTGCTGAAAGCGCTGTTCCATTTCCAATACGTCGTTCTGGCTTATTTCCGTATCACCTATAATAGCGGCTACCGGTCCTTTCGATTTCTGTTGAGATCCAGAGAAAGACCATCCATAAAATGCAATAAATGCAATAATTACAGGCCATAAAGCCACGTTACTCCAAAATTTGATTTTCGTTCTGAATGTTCTTAACATTCCTGTGTCTCCTTAAAGATATTCCAAAATCTCGTTCCGTTTTTCCCCAACATCTTGGGAAATTTGTATGCTAAAAGATCAATTTGGAATTTGCAAGATAATCCCGAAAAACAATTTGAAAATTTATTGCAGATCATGACTACCTTGAGATATTAAAATCTAAGTACCATGAATCTTAAAAACTTTCAAAAAGTGACTGCTAATGAAAGGAGGAAACGTGCGCCGGTTCGGTGTTTTATCAGATACGCATATACCTGAACGAGCATCTCAGCTTCCAGAAATGATTCATGCAATTTTCCAAGGATGTGAGAAAGTTTTTCATGCCGGAGATATTACGCATCCGCGCGTTATTGAGACATTGCAAGCCTGGGGTCATGATGTAATTGCTGTCAGAGGGAATATGGATTATGAAACAGCTACAGCCAATTATCCCGAACAGCGAATTATAAGAATCAATGATACTGTTGTTGCTATGATACATGGGTGGGGAAGTCCTTTAAATCTTCAAACCCGGATTTTTGAGCGATTTGAAGAGGCAAAACCGAATGTTATAATTTTTGGGCATACACACCAGGCAAAAGTTGAAGTCTGGAAGGATATTTTGTGGATTAATCCGGGAAGCCCAACCGATAGAATCATAGCGCCATTTCGTTCCGTAGCAATCTTGGAAATCGATGGTGAAAACAGAAATGCGATGATTGTAAGATTATAATTATTTTGTTGGGGACTTCGCAAGAATGCACATCCAAACCAGGTTTATTCCGACACATAGCTGTAAAATCGAAAATCAGCATCTCTGGGAATGTATTCAAGATGTTTCACACAGCAGCTCTATCATGTTTTTCAGTTCCAGTGTGATCGAAGGAAGCTTGAAGTAAACGATGACTATTGCCAGTAGTGATATTCCTGCCAGGGGAAGTATAACGATAGTGAACGCTTTCAATGTCGAAAAACGGTAGAGCTCCCGGGTTGATCCAATAAACAAGAAAAAACTCCAAAGTAGGATGCAAATAGCTGCAATAAGATAAACATTTGGCAAGTTCATCAAGAGAATAAAGACAGCAGCAAGAGGACCTAGCAGCCAGAGTGGAAGCGTTGCTATTATCATCAGTAAAAAGGTGTTTATTCCTCTGCCGGCACCACCGAAAAAATCTGCTGTCATATGGATAATCGATGAAAAAACAAAACATCCTATCAAACCTGCGATCAGTTCGATGATATAGAATTTAACAAAAGGTGTCAGATTCTCCTGAAGTTGTGGTTTGTTGATTATCCATTGAGTGATGAATAGTGATATACAGCAACCCAAAAAAATCACGGATGCGAGTAGAAATGGTTTTCCAAGCAGAATTTTACGGACAGTTTTTATCGGATGGCTAAACATTCCGGTCAGATGATCAAATAGACGAGTCATAGTAAGTTCCCTCCACCTGGAACACATGAAACACATGGCTTACACAGGTTTCGATTAGAAGTCAAGATGTCTGTTTTGAAAGATATTCTTTGAGATGGTTTCGGCATCTAATAAGAAATTTCTGAATGTCAGGTACTTTATAGTCAGGATATGTCCAATTCAAGGTTTCCCAGCATTCAGTATGGAAAATCAAAGTTACTTCACCATAGACACCATCTCCCAAATAAAGGCGGTGAGAGAAGTTTTTTGATGTGGCGAGTACAATTTTTTCGAGTGTTACCAGACCGGGATCGATATTTACCGATCGATGAAACATCTTTTCGCAGTGTGAACCCAAAGACCACTCGATTGCCCTCGCCCAGCATTTCGCCTGGGGAAGCTTGCTTTGATCGAACGGGGGTTGGAACGCGATGAATCCCTTGATAAGATCTGAACCCATTTCGTCTTTGTAATAGCTTGTGTGTTCAAATGATTGTGGCAGAAGAACTTCAAATGGCATTCCATATTTGTCAGTGAGCTTTTGAATAGCAGCATCAAAGAATGGTTTGTCTGTAGACAAAACCGCAAAGAAAATCATACTGGTTTGCGAAGTATGCAATGGTTTCAATGCATACGTCTGATCCCGTCAGCGCGGACTCGCCGTCTGCGGTTCATCTCCTCCTCATAATATTTCTCATACAGGACTTCCCATTCACGACTGCCTTCGGGAGGTGACTTCTGCATGGAATTTATGGTGCGTCGTACATTCCGGTCGATGTCATCATTCAACTTCAATTCATCTGTAATGATGATTTTAACGCGCAACCGGATATCATTTTTGGGGCGAACGCAAGAAATGGCAGATTCATTGACACATAAATCAGCAACGAGATGGGCAATATGATTTATTTTTGCAGCTGATAAACGCATCCAAAGACTCCTATAAAATTAGATTACGTTCCTTGGCAAGTTTTTCTTTTACCATTTTAAACATCTGATGATATTGAATTCTGTCCTGATCCATCTTATCTGAATATTCCTCCAGAATCTCTCTTACTTCCTGATCAAGCTCATCTTCCTTTTTAAGATCATCAATGATCACTCTTTGAATGGAAGCAATTGCTCTTTCCCTGTCATTGATCTCCAGGAATTCCTCCATTTCCAGAATTTTTATAATTTCACTGGCAAGATATTCAATTTGTGAGGGCGGAAGCCTCATGTAAGCCTCCTTTTTGCATTATCAGTTGATGACCAGAATTTACTGCTTACAATGCGCCAAAGCGACTATACCATAAAGATTTCAATAGTAAACGTCAAATCCATAAAAAATACAGATTTGGTTGGAGCAGTGATTTTGCTGATGGATGACTTGACAAATACATTCCAACCTTATTAAATTCATTCGGTTTTTAAGGTAAACCTCGAATAAAGGAGAAAATAAATATGGCGAAGGTCTGGGATGAGCTGGACAATGAGTTTCTTAAAAAGAACTATTTAAAACTCAGTAATCAGGAATTGGCGGAAAAATTTGGTGTATCCAAAAAATCAATACAAGGTAAATTGCGGCGTTTAGGCTTGCATCGTGCTTCAGAAGAAAAATCTTCCTTTGATGATGATCATGAATTGGATGACGAGTCGTCAGACGATTTGATTGAAATTCAGCAGCTTCGCCCCAAACGGCTGGCCATAAACATTCCTGCTCCTCCTGCGAAAGAGAAAAAGCCAGTGAAGTATGTTCCGCGTGAGTTAACAGAGCGTTATAAGCGAGCGATTCGGGAGTTTAACAATGCCATTAATTTCATAAAAGATGGCGAAATTAAAAAGGGCATTGAAGAACTGGAATTTATTATACGTACATTTACCTCCGAAATTGAAATTTGTGAACGCGCTAAAATGTATCATAAAATGATCTCAAAAAAACTCTGGTATGATATCGAAGAACCTGATACGGAGGATGGGTACTATAATCTAGGTGTTTGGTATTACAATCATTCAAAAATTGATGATGCCCGGCATTGTTTTGAAAAAGCGCTGGAGATTGAACCCGAGCATGCTGATTCGTACTACAATCTTGCATGTATGGCATTAAAACGGCAGTCAAGTGATGAAGCTCTGGATCTTCTTGAAAAAGCAATCAGTCTTGATGAACGACTTGTTGAAACGGCAATTAATGATGATGATTTTGAAAAACTATGGACAGAAGAAAGATTTGTCGAATTGATAAGAGCTTACGTTAGGGAAAACTGACGGAATAATTTCACTTGAAATTCATATTTCAATAAATGTTTCATGAAGCGCAATTAATGCGGATTTTACTTGGTGCGATGGTATCAATGCTGAAATTGTTGCATGGGAATCAACGGTTTGTAAGACCGGTACATTTGCATTCAACAAACATCGGGCGAATTTAGCCATTACACCTTTAATACCATGCATTCCAGCACCGACGATAGAGACTTTCGAGCAATGCTTTCGAACAATCGTTTTGAAGCCGAGTTTACTCAGTTTTGTAACAATCTGCTGGGTATGGATAACCGGTATGGTGAAACGGACCATCTGCTCTACCAATGTGAACATATCCATACTCACGCCAGCATCTGCAACTGTTTCATACACGCGAGTGGATTGTTCCAGGTATTTAGAAGCATCCAGAGCTACCGTCAACTGATCCACTTCTGCACCCGAAGCAACGGCAGTGATGACAGCTCGCGTTTCAACAGGAACTATCGGTAAAATTACCGTTCCCTGCTCCGGACCGCCAATTCGTTTGACCTGAAGATGTATTTTTTGTGAGGCAGCTATTTCTGCAGCTCTCGGATGCAGTACACGAGCACCTTCCCAAGCCATTTGCCGAATATCTTCTGCATGAATTTCGTTTAAAATTCGAGCATTTGGAACTGTTTTGGGATCTGCAGAAAAGATACCATCCGTATCCGTATAGATCTCTGTTGTTTCAGCATGTAAAGCGCAGGCAAGAGCTACTGCCGAAGTGTCCGAACCACCCCGTCCCAGCGTTGTTAAACAACCAGATTGTGAGATTCCTTGAAATCCCGCTATAACTACAGTTTCAATTCCGGAAAGATCTGTCATAACTTGTGTTGGATTTATCCCGAGTATTCGGGCATTGCCATGTTCTTCATCTGTCACTATTCCCGCTTCGGCACCTGTTCTGGCAATCGATGATATGCCATGTTTCCGAAGCTGGGAGGCTAAGAAAACAGCGGAAATAATCTCCCCGCAAGCCATCAGAAGATCACGCTCCCGGCTTGTACTATAATTAAGATCATCGGGAAGCAGTGACAATAATGTTTCTGTTGCATAAGGATCGCCTTTGCGTCCCATGGCGGATACAACAACAACAACCTGATATCCTTCTTCCAATGAACGACCGATGTTGTGGATTATGTTCGGAAGAAGTCTGCTGTTACCGATTGTTGTGCCACCGAATTTTTTAACAATGACCGGTTTTTTTCTTCTAATTGATGATTCGATATTCACGCTATCCGTTTGACACTCAATCACTTACGATGATTCTTTACAGGAAGCTTAATGGCGGGAGCGCATGGGAATCGAACCCACCAAGGACCGTTCAAGGACCCTTTGCCGGATTTGAAGTCCGGAGGCATCACCAGACACCCTCCGCTCCCACACTCAAATTACCACTATCAATGGTCCGTTTCAATCCGAATTTCAGAGATACATATATCACTAACAGATATATTCCAATATGTTCGAAAATTATTTAAAAAAATCTTTTAAAATATCTGTTATTGATATACTGGAAAAGGGGAGAATTAAGAAAAAAGAAAATAGAAACAGAACGATCAGTCCAAAGGCAAACCAAGGATAATATTTTTGATAAACAACAGCTTTTTGCTGAAGCTTCGAATTCGCGTCTGAAATCGTTATGTCATCAAAATGCGTATTTCGGTTGTACCGAAAGGATACGGTTTCCCAGTTCCTCACGTTACTGTGCCTTTCTGGATGGTGTTTATTGTAAGTGCATCCATGTCAATAATCGCATCGCATATTCCATTAAATATTTCATGGTTGGAAGCGATAACATAGATATGGTTCGATTTCATTTTGGTCAATTCAGCAACGATCCGTGCTGCGCAGTCTTTGCCTACGCCAGATGTTGGTTCATCGAAAAGCATAACAGGTGGTGAATGAGCGAGTGTTCGAGCAAGGCAGATCCGCTGGCGCTGACCATACGAAATGTTCTGCCCGTTTTCTTCCAAAATTGTCTTATAACCCATGGGCATTTTCATGATATCAGCATGTATTTGTGCTTTTTTTGCAGCATCAATAATCATGTCTTCCGTAAGAAAATCATTGGCTAGACGAATATTATCAGCAATGGTTGTGTTAAAAATTACAGGAGTTTGTGACATATAGCCAATGGAATTTCTTAGCGTTTTCCAGGATATTTTTTCATAAGGCATGTTTCCCCAGAAAAGTGCACCTTCTGTTAAATCCAACCACTTGACAATACACTTGATCAATGTGGATTTTCCCGAACCACTGGATCCCTTGATTATTGTACAACTACCCGGTTTAAAAGTTATTGATAAATCCGAGAAAATAGGGGTACAGGCATCATAAGCAAACGTGCCATTAGATATTTTTATGTGTTGATGCCCGTTAAAGATGATACTGCTGTCATCGTCAAAATCGGGTGATGCTGATAACAAAAAGTACTGCAAAAATCGCTGAATTGCTACTTTTGTTTGACCGTACTGCTGAAGCAGATGTACGGATTGTTCCAAGGGTGCCTTTAAATAAGCAAGATACATGGTAAAAGCTAGAAAACTGCCGAGTGTCAGGGTTTGCGCTACAATGATAGCATACCAGCCATAGAGTCCGAATAAGATTTTAAATGCATGTCGGCTTAGTTGAGTTGAAACCGTATAATAGCTATTGATTAGGAGTATTTTTATCTGAGCTGTTTTTGTCGCAAGCGTAGATTTTAGAATTTCGGAAAGTGATTTGGCTTCGCTGTTCAGCAACAAGATCTCTTCAATTTTGGATACCATTTCATTTCGCTTTGCTGAAAGCACTGCTTCTAGTTGTTTTGCTGACTCACTGACATGTTCCAATTTTCTGCGAAATATGTTGGAAAGCAGCATTTCCAACGGAAGACCGATCAAGCCAAGTAGAGCCAGACGCCAATTCATTATGAACAATATTGGTGGCAACAAAATAATATACATACAGTTTCGAAACACTTGATCGATCGTGTTTTTCACAGAAAAGACCGCTTCATTGAGATCGCCAAATCTTGATAGGATTTCACCGGTTTGCAAGTGCTTAAAAAAATTATATTTTCGTTTAAAAAGGGATCTAGATAGTGCCAGTTGAAGTCCATTATTCAGATCTATGACGGTTAATGATGCATAAGCATTATTCAGCGTGTTCATTATTGTGCCAAATGTTGCAAATAATCCGGAAAGCAAGATGACGATGACCGCCATTTGGAAATCTGAATTTGGCAGAGCGGTATCAATAAGGATCTTTGTAAAATAAGGAATAGGGATATAGAGAGATGTTGTAAGAATGGAAAAAAAAGAGATTAATCCCAGTGATATCCAATAGGGACGGATAATATGTAAAAAGACTGTGAGAGGATTAGTTATTCCCTTCGATTTGGTGATATCTTCATGCGTTAGAGCCATTACCGGCATTATCTCAAATCAGGCATGATCGCACTTGCAGCCTGAACGCCAGTATAGCGATGCGTGAGGAATGCAATCGTTTCGATGTGGTGTGAATGTGGAAACAGATCGATCGGCTGAATGACCCGTATTCGAAAATCTGCTGCAACAAGCGAAGCAAGATCTCTGGCAAAGGTCGGTGGGTTACAGGAGATATAGAGCAATTTTGGGGGTTTACGCTGGACAATGGCTTGCAATACATTGCGATGAAGGCCGTTTCGCGGAGGGTCGGCAATGATGAAGTTGGCATGCCGTGCGTTCTCAGGCAAAGTGCTGAAAAAAGCACCATCATCCGCTGTTAGAAATTCTATATTGCTTAAGCCGTTTAACTCAGCATTTCTGCGTGCCATATTGCAAGCGGACTGATCACTATCCAAACCGGTCAGGGATCGAAGGTACTTACCCAGAGGGATGGAAAAAAATCCCGTTCCGCAATAAAGATCAAGCAGAATGTCATTCGCGTTTGGAGAAGTTAATTGGATGACATTACTGATAAAAGATTTCAATAAAAACCGGTTGATTTGAAAGAAAGAATTGCCATGGAGTTCAAATTGATAGGGGATAATTTGATTTGATAAAATATCTGTTCCGGCTATATCCATTTGTCCATAGCCGTCTGCTGATACACCGGCGATGGGTAAACCGGTTTCCTTGAGTTTAGTGAATAATTCTTGCTGATAGTAAACCGGTTTTTGAGCAGTCATATGAATGACTGCGGATTTTTGTTCAATATCAGTGTGAATAGTAATTGTATCGGGCAATTCTGCTGTTCCCGGAGCTGGAAGCAACGAAGTCAATGCCGGTAGAATACGATTGATGAGCGGTGCGGCAATGGGACAGTTTTCGACGCCAATCACCTCATGGGTTCCCCGTGCGTGATAACCGAGGTTCGTGCCGGAATCACTGGTTTCCAGATGAAAGGTGCAACGCAATCGATATCCATAAGTTTCCGGGGACGCGATTGGATTTCGGATTTGAGTTTCTATTTTTGCAATATTCAGGAGGACATCTCTGAGCATTTCTTGTTTGGCTTTTAATTGAGCCGTATAAACCAGATTTTGTAAACTGCATCCGCCGCACTTGCCAAACAAAGGACATTTGGGTTTTGTGCGGTTTGAGCTGGGAGCGATGATGTCAAGAAGCTGTGCTCGCACGGTGTCATTTTTCAATGAATCGATTCTGACTCGCGCCGTATCGCCAGGAACTGTCCCCTCCACAAAAACCGGTGCATTGCCATGCCGCCCAATACCTTCACCTCCAAATGCAATTTTTTCTATATAAATATCTATGATTTCACCAATGTTTAATGTTTTTTGTTTGAGTTTTTGTTTGAGCTTCTCTTCCGGTGACGGTGCAGCTTTCCCGAAAATTTTTTCTAATTGTGCGCGCTCATCAGATTTTTGAGGTGTTCCCAGTTTTTTTCTAAGTTTTTCTAATAGCTCTTCTTCATCCAAAGGATTCATGATTAATCCTCCCGAAATACTAATATATAAAAAAAAACCCCTGGATTACAGGGGTTTTATTAACTTGCCGAGGGAGGGAGTCGAACCCCCGACGCAGGGATTTTCAGTCCCTCGCTCTACCTCCTGAGCTACCTCGGCTGATTCAGAGATATTCCCGAATCACCGTGTAAATGTATCCATGTGATTCCGTGTTGTCAAGAACAGAATTTACACGATGAGAGCTCATATAAAAAAACAAAATATCATCAGCGAAAAGTCACGTAATGTTTATTTTACCTTGACGGAGGTTCCACGTTTCCCTTCTTCAAATGGTATGGATGGACGATCTTTAGGATCATATTTTCGTGACTTAGAATCGCGGTAACGTTTCTTGTAACCCGTGACCGGAATTTCCAACTTTTTCTGTTCTGGCAAATCCGTGATAATGATCAGGTTTGTGCTGATTCGTGGATTGGTGTAATTTTTCGGCAAAATGATATCCAGGCTGTGGGTTACACTTGCGTTTTTGTCGTAATCGGCAACCTGTAAAAGCGGATCTTCCAAAGTGGCACTTAAGAGTTTGAATGGTTTGCCATCGGCGGATTCGATATTCACAGTGCGAGTAACTTCGGTATCCGGAACATAACTGCCAAAATATAATCTTGGTGGAGTAGCGGTCAAAGGCCCGAGAATTTCCCCAGCTAATCCCACATCAAGCTTGGGTGTTGTTGAGCTGTTGGTATAAATGAACATGTTTTCGTTGAATCGTCCAGGTTGGAGTTCTTTAGCATCCAGAGTTATCGTCATAGACAACAGCGGTTCGGTATCTTTGGGATTTGCCCTGTTATCTGAGATATCATAAGAGATTGAATTACCAAATTTTTGATCTTTAAATTCAATCTTTTCAATTTTTATCGTATCCAATTCCTTACCTTCAAACGAAAGAGTCTTTGTGGTTGGTTGCTTGCGTTCTATCCGTCCGAAATAGAGCCGTGTAGGTTTCGCGCCAAAATGGACCTCAAGCTGCGCTTTTACTTCTAACTCAATTTGGCTGTTTTGAGGATCATTGGTATAGACGTTTATCTTTTTGCTGTTCACGCCACGTTTGCCCTTTGTGCGGAAAGTGACGTGTATTTTACCTTCCCCGCCCGGGGGAATGTCCTTGGCCGATGCCAGGACTGCCGTACATCCTCACCCAGCTTTCACACGCTCGATAATCAAATTCACAGTTCCGCGATTGTGAAAAATAAAATCATGCTCCAGATCTACACCCGATACATGCGTGCCAAAATCATGAACGACGCTTTCAAATTCAATTTTCGATTGTCCTTCCGTTTTGTCTGGAACTGTCTTGACAGCTTCCGCTGCCTGCACACCAATTTTATTGGTGTCTTCCGCTTGAATATTTGCGTTGAACATACCTGGCACCATGAAAAGGATGGTGCAAAGCATGGCGAAAACCTTGAAAATTCTCATCATTCCTGACTTCCTTTCTATACATTAATTTCAATCACTCCCCAATAGTTGAAAATTGACCTGCTTATATTAACTCTGCTAAATAAGAACTTTCAAGAACCATTTTTTGAGGTAATTATAAAATGAATAATGAATACTGGTTAACGAATGTAAAACGTCACCATCCTTTCCAACCCTCAAATAATGAATATGCTGTTCAGATTCAAGGAAATCGTATCGGTGATGTGCTGACAATGGATTACATCAAAACACATGATATCACATTAAACAAAGCGATTGATTTACAAGGATCATGGATTGCCCCCGGATTTGTTGATTCTCATTTACATCTTCTTAGTTATTGCCAGTCATTGGGGTTTTTGAAATTAGAAGGTTTAGACCGGGAACACATCGCAGAAGCTGTAAAATCCCAAACAAGCCGTCAACCCGAAAAAACCTGGATAAAGGGGAGAGGATGGGAAATGAATAAATGGAAAGATGGCAGAGTACCGGATAAATTGATACTTGATGCTGTCAGTCCGCATCATCCCGTGGCTTTGTCATCAAAAGATGGTCATTCCCTATGGGTAAATTCCAACGCGTTAGATATTTTAAACATACAGAATAACATCCCTGATATTTCAGGGGGAGTAATCTTCAGGCGTGGTGAGACGCATGAACTTGCAGGAGTTTTTCAGGAGAATGCAGCCGACGAGGTGCTGCGAAGAATTCCTCAGGAATCCAAAGACGCTAAAACCGCAAAACTCATGCAGGGTATAAGAAATCTTCATGAACTCGGTATAACAGCTGTTCACACGTTCGATACATATGAACGTTTGATGCTGTATTCGGAATTAATAAAGGCAAAATCTCTTCGTCTCAGAGTGTTGGGATATTTCGATGTAAATGATCTAGAAACAGCGATCATTAATGAGCTGAAAACCGGTCAGGAACAGGGATATTTTACGCTTGGTGGATTGAAATTGTATGCAGATGGTGCATTGGGTTCTCGTACGGCAGCTGTTACGGGAAATTATACCGATGAGCCTCAAAACTATGGTACACTGATCTATTCGGAGGAAGATTTAACCGGTCATTGCGTTCAAGCAGCAGATCACCAAATTGCGACAGCAATACATGCTATCGGCGACCGGGCTGTTCAAATGAGTCTTAATGCACTTTCCACTGTCCGTTGCAAGCATTTTGATATCAGAGGACTACGGATAGAACATGCTCAGCTCATTCGTCCAGAAGATATCCGTCGATTTCGAGAGTATCAGATCGCATTATGCATACAACCCAATCATCTTCTGGCTGATATTGAGATGGTTGAACGTTACTGGACGAATCAGATCAGTAATTTCTACCCCTATCAAAGTCTGCACCAGTCCGGCTGTTTACTCATGTTTGGATCCGATGCACCCATCGAACCTCCAGATCCGCTGTATAATATTCAGGCGGCAGTAACACGTCAGCGACTGGATGGTTATCCGAATGATCGGGGCTGGATACCTCAAGAACGATTGGATCTTCAGTCTGCCATTAATGCGACGGTTTGGCATCCTGTATTATTCGAACGAAAACAAAATAGGCGCGGTACCATCGAAAAAGGAAAATTAGCCGACCTGGTCGTGTTATCGGGGAGTCCCTTCGATTGCAATTTCAGGGAACTTCGAGAAATAAAGCCTGTCATGACAATTATGGATGGACAAATAGTATTTGACAGGGATTCGCGATCCGATTAAAAACAACCTCAGATTGAGCCAAATTTTCCAATAAAGATGTTGACATGGGTCAAATATACCCTTATATTGTTAAATAGGTCTTAAAAGGTCATTTTAGCTATGAATATCCATAAAAAACCATGATTTTTACAGGTATCTATAAGGTTCAACCCGATAAACTCAATCGAATCGTTTTGCCGAAATCTTTCCGTAAATTTATTCTTGAAGCCGGTGAAATACTCTATGTCAGACCTGCTGAAAATTACTTCATTGCCGCTCCCGAAATATCTCTTCAGAATCTCTTGGAACATACAGCTCCCGGAAGACCTGATGATGAAATAATTCGTGAAAAACGCAGGCGGATTCTTGCATCCGTCAAGCAGCTTCACATGGATCCTCAAGGCAGAATCAAAATCACATTCATGACAGAAATGAATGAATCATCCCTTTTGATGCTTGTGGGCACAGGTGGGGATTTTGAAATATGGGACAGAACATTGTTTGTCAATACATATCCGGATTTGGAGGGTGATGAATGAACAAGCTTGATTCGGGGAATTTTCAAAGATGTTCCGATGGGAAAGAACAGAAGCTGCTCATCGGTGTCGGTGGATATGGCACGAGGCTTGTTTCTAAAATAGCCAGCAGGCTACTTTATGCCATGCATGCCATTGTTGTGGACCGAAAAAGTTGCTTATTAAATTGCCCGGAAAACGTTACCGCTATGCCCATGGTGGATCTGCCGGTGAACCATCCCAAAGGTGATTTAGTTGCTGCTGCCCGTGATGCAGAAAAACTCTTTCCATTACTCTCACCATCACTCGATGATGTTTCTTTTGCTCTTATTGTTGCTGGTTTTGGCGGTGGAGTCGGTTCGGGTGCGACCACGATGCTTGTGCATCATCTCAGAAAAGCGGGTATTCCGGTGCTTCTAGTTGTCTCTGTTCCAGACAAACGATTTGATGGTAGAAAAAAGTGCCTTACAGCCGAACTCGCCATTACGGATTTAAAAGAAAAAGTGGCAGGTCTCGTGATTCTGAATCCATGGGTTTTGGATTCCAGCATCAACGATAGGAATATGATTGATGAAATGATTGAAACAAAACTTGATGTGCTCATCGATGTTTTATTTGACTCCGGCATCGTTTCCGTAGATATGTCCTATATAAAACGTGTGATTGCGCCAGACGGCAATGCATCCATTGCAGTGGCATGTACGAACGGTGAAAATCGTGGCATTGATGCTGCACAAAAAATTATTGCGGATCCCGCAATCCAGAGTTATCGAAACAAACCCGCTTCTCTTATTGTGCATGTGCTTGCAGGTGATGACCTGACGCTATTTGAACTGGATGAAGCTGCATCGGAAATTTCTGATAATTGGGGTGCAGAGGTTGATCTGACCTATGGAGCCAGTATGTGCTCTAATAGGAATGGCAAATTCAGAATTGGAGTTATTGTTGGAGATGTCGCATTCAGGAATGAATTGGTTGTATCTCCGTCAAACGTGGATCGATTACTGTCAAATATCTGTCGAGACGATGCCAGAGCTCAGGCAAGTCTTTGACCATTACCTGTCCGCGATCTTTGTCTCTGCATAATACATCGTTTCGAAAAAGACCTGTTTGGATATTTTTTATCAAATCTTCTGTTACGCATTGCGGAAAGACCGAGTAATAGAAAATAGACGTAATACTTTTCCGAATGCTTTTCTTTACTGATTCCTGGGATATAAACCGATTCTCTGATCGCTCCAGCAAACCTTTGCAGGCAATAATATAAGCCGCTAGAATTGGTGTGATTGCAGATGTGATTAATTGATTCTGATAAGACTCCAGAACAGAGCATTCACCAGTTGTTGGGGTGTTGAATATCGATTCCGGCTTAACGGGGAAGAACCAGGGACAGATATTCTTTATAATTTCTTTATAAACGTCTGAATCAAATTGATTCTCTATCGATGCAATTCGTTTGGCAGCCTCAATAAAAAGGTAACCCAAAATACTGTTTTTTGAATATTCGAAAATCAGCATTTTTTGCGGATTGATCGAGATCATTGATGGGTGTTTTCCAGCTGATGAATTATTGCGAATACACAATTCCTGATCTTCCAGAAATTGTAATACACTATCAAATGCATCAGGTTCTTCCAGGTTCGATGCTGTAATACAGTGATCTGATTTGAAATAATGAACCAGAAAGTCAAAACGCTTTTTAAGCTCAGTGTATTCCTGTTGAGTTTTTGCGTTGGAGAGGAAAGCAAGTGAAAACACAGATACCGTTGTTACTGTGGTGGATGTTAACGCACGGTACATTATGTCATAACCGATTTGTTCCTTGAATTCAGGTTTCGCAACTTTCTCGGTTTCCGATTGTTTTACTGTTATGGGATCGGAAATTGATATGTAGATATATCCGTGTTTCCGTTTCAAGAGGTGCCAGCTTTTCAATAGATTTTGAACTCGTTCCTTTTCTTTGGGTTTTCCACTCAGTTCTCTGATATAAGCGTCCTCTTCAATGATTCGGTCATAATTTATTGCGACAGGTATGAACGTCAGTTCATCAACAACACCAAAGTGCAGCGCATCCAAAAGCATACTCAGAAATCCTAGTTTCGGTTGAAGATATCTGCCTGTTCTGCTCCGTCCACCTTCAATAAACACTTCAATAGGTTGTGTGTATTTCAATAAATACTTTAAGTATGTTTTAAAAACAGTCGGATAAATATCCAAACCTCGAAACGTTCGTCGAATAAAAAAAGCGCCGGTGTGACGAAAGATCCATCCCATTGGCCAGAATGTCAGATTTTGGCCGGCTGCCACCAGTGGAGGAATTAAACCGTTCATGTAACACATATATGAAAAAATAACATAATCGATGTGGCTTCGATGTGTCGGTACCAGGACACATTTGCGCTTTATGCGCAAAAGATGGCGTAATCGCGCCATGTCGCCCTTGTTTATTTCAATGCCATTGAATTGGTGAGTGAAAAAATATTTCACAAACGGCATCCATAAACGTGGTGCAAGATCACGATAGTCTGCGGATATTTCTTTTAAATAGTGCGTTGCTTTTCTCTTTAAAACCTTTACATTTCCTGTTTTTGCGGAAGATAAAATTGATTTTTGAAGCTCTTCATCTTTCATCAGAGTTGCGATGATTTTTCTGCGTGATCGAGCGGGATCACCGGTAATGATTCGTCGTTCCCGATAGAATTCCCTGAGAATTACTCGTCGGAGTGATGCGGTATCTGATGGTGAAATATCTTCCGCTTTTGCTGACGACCATTCAATTGGTTCGCCGATACTTAAAACCAGTCGTCTGGCATAGCGCAGATATTTGAATTGTTTATTGGAGGAAGTGCGATCTGGTTTTCGGTGCCATAGAAACAAGAGGGGGAAAAATACCAGTGTCTTTGACTCTGATATTGCCAGCGTCATCAGTCTTTCAAGAACATTTAATGCTTGAAAAGATTCCGGGTGAGTATTCAAACCAGCTCCAATTACAAAAAAAGATTCATCGATAACCTTGAGATCGGAAATGTCTTCAAGATGCTTGTTTTCTTTGGTCAGTGAATTTTCAGACGTCAAAAGATACTGTCGTTTTTTTAAACCTTGTTGAATAAAGACTTTGTCTAAAAGTTTAATTTGAAGCTGAGTACCTTTTAAAAGTGTCACCACGGTAATGGTGTCACTTTTTTCTTCATGTAAAAGCTTGAGCGCGTGTGGGAATACGGTAATTTTTGGTCTCCGCACAAACAGAAGCATCCTGTTGATAAACGAAAACTTCTGTGGAAGTAATTGAAACGCTAGTTTTGAAGTGTTCATAGATTAAAGTTCGTATCTATTTTGTTCTTCAAATCTGTGAATCAGGATTCTGTTTGTACTTCCGGATCATCATATTCATATGAGGGGATAATTCCAAATTTAGACAGCGGCCAGTAACGGAATGCTGCTTTGCCGATGATATATTTTTCAGGGATGAAAGGTGAATACAGTTTATTTCGGGGATTTGCCCAGATTCGACTGTCCAAACTTCGATTTCTGTGATCACCAGAGACAAAATAATGACCGATTGGAATGGTCATAGTTGCCAGATTAATGGGTGGTTCGCCAGGGGGATTGTTTGGTTGAAAATATTCTGGAACATAAGGATCATCAATTGGCTGACCATTAATATATACTTTGTTTTGCACGATTCGCAGTTGTTCACCCGGCAGACCGATTACTCGTTTAATATAATCCTTTTCTTCCGTC
>JAFGJC010000463.1 GCA_016929305.1 candidate division CSSED10-310 bacterium
TCCCATCTCTCTGCCGATAGCAACATTCTTGCCACCGTAAAGACCAATGGGTTTCATAACAAGGTTTTCCTGATTTTCTTTTATAAAGTCGATGATGGACACTCTTTTCATCTGATAATCAGTTTGCGAATCTTCCACTAAACGTGTCCAGGGAATGTGATTTTGAACAACGGTTTTTTCTTCTTCGGTAAGTTTGGATTGCATCGCATGTGATTGTAGAACAGCCATCAATGATTTTTTACCTGCTAATTTTGAGTTTAATGGATTTGCCATGCAAATCGCTCCGGTTTTATAGGCTTTCCAAAGTTCCGAGTAAGATTCCTTATGACTTAACCACCACTGAGTTGCCCCTCGCCGGTAGACCAGCTCAACCGGTTTCCCTTCAATCCATAGCTTGCCATCCTTGAAAATGCATTCTTGCGGTTGTGCAACAATGCATTCATGTCCTTGTTTCTGGAAATATTTTTGCAAAACATACAGTTCTTCCATTGTCGGATCCAAATCAAATAAGGTATGAATGAGAATACGAGGTTTGCTGTTACCGTCCCATCCATGACTTCGATAACATGCCAAAAGACTGTCAAGAACGTTCTGCATGAACGTATCACGAACAATCCGGTAGGAGTTGGTCAGCTCCCGCATGGGTGGCGTTTCCAATAATAGATCGACTTGGATATCAGAATAACCGGGTCCGCCGGGAGTGTCACAATTGAATTCACAGAATTGCAGTTTTCCGTTTGTAATGAAAGCGTCAAGTCTGGCATGCTGCACTTTATTCTTGAATCGGGGCCGGATACTTGCCAGTTCGGATTCACCCGGTGCCAATTCAAAGAGCGGAAGATACTGAGTGTCTTCATAAAATAAATTCGACACTTTTTCTAAGCAGGACATGACAATATTGGTGACATTTCTGATCATATCCATCTGCTGTCGCGACATAAATGCCGGTTTTAAAAATGTCGGAAAAGGTTTACCGCCCGACAGACACTTTTCATCGATATATCGACGTGTCAGATCATTCATAACTTCCCAACCCGAAATTCCCGAATATTCCATTTGCATCAATATGTTATCGTATGTTTTTTCCAGATGCTTTATGAAATCCTCATGCATGATTCTTTCCTCCCTTTATTATTCTCCGGCCACCTGAATGGATTCGAATCGAACACCTCGGGGACCATAATAGTGATCAAAAGTAGCCATTTCCTTTGAAAAACGGCAATTCTCCATACTGACAGCTACATTGCCACTGATGCTGCCTCCTCGTAGAGGGATAACCTCACCATTGGCTCTATATTCATAACCTACACGTATTTCACCCATGAAATCCCCTGCGATCGGTTGGGGATCAAAAGTGGAAAATTGCACCACCAGAATGACTCTGTCGGTAGCTTTAATCAGGTCATTCCACGGTGTACTTCCCGAAGAAATTTCGATATTTCCGAAATCACCTGTGGGTTCTATTCCAAGATAATCAGCATACTGTTTTGTTGCCCAATATTGCCGTAGAACACCATTTTCTATAATCGGAATACGTTTTCCCGGAAGTGCATCGCCATCAAAACGATATGATGCTGATCCACCCGGATGCTGCGGATTCGAGAACATGGTTAATGGGTCGCCAGCGGGAGCATTTTTCAATACCGGTGCACCTGGTTTGAAGAGTGCGGCGTTATTATAACGGCTGGAAGCTGCTGAGTGAAAAATAAAATATTGAAATAGAATGTGGAGCGCATCACCTGTGATGATCACCGGACATTTTCCACTTTTCGGTATCGCAGTGTGAGTGGCGTCTTCTGCATAAGTGACAAAATCTTCAAAATCCGATTCCAGATGAAAATATGATAATCCTTGACGTGAAAAAATATTCCAGAATTCTGATTCCTCTCCGTTTAAGCGATATAGAAGCACAATATCCCATAAGATTTTTGTTCGTTCAGCATCAACATCAATTCCGTTGCTGTTCAGAAAACGTTGTTTCTCATAGGTCAAAAAGAATTCAGACGAAGGAATACTCAATTTGGCATATGAAGCTGCGCGATCATGAAGCCGCGTCTCTAGTTGTTTTAAAACCTTTTCGGGATTTTGACATATTTCACTATCCGCATCATTGAATTCCGGATACGTCAAACCGGAAGGGGTAAGATCATATGGTTCATTGTTTTGGAGACGTGATCGAGCAATCGCATTATCTATACGTTGCTCTAATCGGGAATCATTCTCCGGAACTTCAAAAAATGTGGATCCTTGAAGATATTGTCCTTTTGTATTGCGATGACGTGTAAACAGGGTTACTTGTGTTGATGCAGTGTGCGAACAACGTTCCGCTTCACGATCATTGAATGATAAATAGAGTTGATCGCTGCGCGTATATTTATGCACCAACTTCCATGCATGGATTTCTGGATTTGATTCTAGAAGGGAACGGATCTTATCAACCATTTATACTTCCTCGCTAATCATGATATCATCAGCCGACTCGAGCACGCATCTTCATGAAAGGTCCTCCGATGGCAACATGCACCTGTTCCTTATGCCCTTTCTGACAAATCCCCATTCCCTCAAATTCAATTTCGGGACCTACCATTGATATCGATTTCAAAAGCTCAGGAACGAATCCAGTAATCACAATGGGTGCGAATTTCCGATCGGTGAGCTTTCCATTTTTGATCTCAACCGCATAGGGAGATTCAGCCTGTATTCCCCAGTTTTTCGGATCTTCCATCCCATTACTTCCTTTCGGCAGAAACAAACCCCGGTCAATGGATTGAATCATGTCATCTAGTGGCTGCGCACCTCTACCAAAATAAGTATTTGACATGCGTGTGTATACTTTTTTGGCGAATGATTCTCTGCGTCCATTGGCAGTTCGAGGCAAATTCAAAAGAACGGAAGAGCGATGATCCGTTATTGCCCTCTTTAAAATACCTTTTTCAATAATGCAAGTTTCAGATGCAATCACGCCTTCATCGTCGAAAAAATAACTTCCAGCTTCTCCTGGCCAGGCAGGCGAATCATAAAGATTGACCAGTGGTGACGCAACACTTTTACCCATAAATTCAACAGCTTTCGCTCGTCTTTTCAAAAACAAATCCGACTCCACGCCATGACCGAATGCTTCATGGGCAATCACTCCCGATAATCCCGGACCGCTGATTAAGGTGTAAACACCGGGTTCTACCGGAGGTATACCCAAAAGGGATTCAGCCTCTTCCACCATCTGATTTAGTATGCTGTCGGAAATGTTTACAATTTCATATCCAGCTGTTTTCCCATTACCCGCATGATTGATTTTACTCGACATGCCATCAGAAACAATTACGACGGGTACGCATGCCGTTCGAAGCAACTGCTGCGTTAACTGTCTGTGCCGGTTAACAAATATTTTTCGACTGACTTTTTCACTATATCGAACAAAAGTTGACACAACGCGCTTGCTCATATGTTGTGTCTTTTGACGAATACTTTCCAATTCGGCTAATTTTGACGGGAGATCTATTTCTGAAGGATTTTGTTTGAACGATGAAATAAAATCGCGAGTCAGCCGATTTCCCGGATCGAGTGTATATTTTTCCGGTGTAAGAGGGATTGTGGCACAGGCATTTTTTACAATGCTGGCGATGCCTTTTTCAGAGGTGTCGGAGGTGGCTATTTCACACGAATAACTGCCATTGAAGATGTTTAAAACAACACCTCTACGTGCCGGAATTTCATTAATATTGGTTTCTTTATCTGAAACTCCGATGGAAAGCCCCTCCTCCTCTGAGAAAAACGCTTCAGCATAGGAGTATTTTTTCTCAAGATCTGAAACAGCTTCAGAAAGATGGTTTTTTAGTTCTGAAAATTCTCTGGGGTCTATGATCATTTATAAAAGTCCTGATTGTTACGCGATTGATGTGGCATTGACACCGCACTGAAACTCCGGATTCTATTGCCTGATCGCACCCAAGTCAAGTTCCATCCGGTTTCCTGTTACTAAATTTCTGCCGACGGGTCTTTGATATTTTGAAATCCCTTTCCCAACACTTGATTGACATTGCTTACGATCATAAACGCATCTGAATCCAACTCGCGCACAATTTCGCGCAAACTTGCTGTTTGCCTCGGTCGAATAACCATCATCAGCATCTTGCCCGGATGACCGGTGTAAGCACCCTCGACAGGAATGAATGTCGCACCTCTATGGAGTTCTTTCATAGCTCTGTTGGCGATTTCGTCGGAATGATGGCTGATAATCAGGACACGTTTGGAAATATTCAAAGTGTCGATGAAGGCATCAATAGTAAAACAATTAACAAGGACAGCCAGCAATGAATACATGCCGATATCCATCGATTGTAAGAATATTCCTGCACCGGCGGCAACGGTGAAATCAATTATTAAAAGTGATTTTCCGATATTAATTTTAAAAAAATGGTTCAATATTCTGGCGATGATATCTGTTCCACCGGTAGAGGCATTCTGATTAAATATGATAGCCATTCCAATTCCGGTGAGTAAATTGCCAAAAATGACAGGTATGAGCAGATCTTCAAAAAGGTATTCCCAAGGCAATGTCACTGCAAAAAAATCGATAAAAACAGAAAGAAACAAAGTTGCGAAAAGAGTACGTAACCCAAAACCTTTTCCCAGTACCACGAATCCAACGATAAACAGAAAAAAATTAATAACAAGCATCGTTGTGCCGACAGGCAGGTGGAAAAGATGAAATAACACGATGCTGACACCGGACACACCACCCGCTGCTATTTTGTTCGGTACAAGAAATAAATCCAAGCCAAGCGCGGTGAGGATAAGCCCGATTGATATTTTACTATATACCCAAAAACCCGTTTTCAAACGTTTTGTCAACATAACTGATACCTCCCTCAAATCTTATGCACTTGACTGATCAGAAGTCTTCGAGTCAAGATGAAGGAGTAGACGCCAAGCCGGTAATGATGTCAAGAATCATTTAAAACGGAGTCGCGCAAAGGTGTTCATAATATTGAAATGACATGTTTTTATAAAAATATTCAGACTGTACATTATAGGGGTTTATCATGGATCATTGTCCCTTCTGCTCAATAAATTCCAAAGAAATAATCCTTCAGAATGAATTGTGTCAGGCAATTTACGATCGATATCCCGTATCTCGCGGTCATATGCTCATTTTACCCAAACGGCATTTTGCGGATTTTTTTGATATTACTGATTCCGAGATGTTGATGGCCTGTCATCTCATCAAAATGTGCCAAATCGAATTGAATTGTCTGTATCAGCCAGGCGGATTTAATATTGGTGTAAACATTGGTAAAACTGCCGGTCAGACTATCGGTCATGTTCATTTTCATTTGATACCACGATATCCCGGCGATAATCCTGATCCTGTGGGCGGTGTTCGACATGTTATTCCCGAAAAAGCGAACTATTTGCGTGGGAAATGCTGATCTATTCCGACCTGTTCATATGAATGATCAATGAATTGAACTGACAGATTGCTATCATGCGTACCGGTTTTGTCAGATTTGCGGAAATTAAGGCGAATATGGTAATAACAAACAGGGGGGCGACATTATCCAGAAACAGATTACGTGAATTGATACAAGTGAATCTGGATAATATGAAAGGGCATTATATGGATCGTCGCGAATTCATTTCGAAAACCTTGAAGCATGCGGCAGGATTGGCTGTCTGCACGTCTCTCGGGAATTTGGGACTTGCTTCTTCAAAGACTCCAGAGCAACCCCAGTCAATACTATCGACGGCAACGGGCAATAACTATCCATCACTCGTTTCAAGGGTTCTTGAACCTCTTGGAGGCATTCAGCAGTTTATTAAACAGGGATATAAGGTGGTTATTAAACCGAATATCGGTTGGAACAGAAGTCCGGAAATGGCAGCCAATACACATCCCCTGATTGTTGCAGAGCTGGTTAAACTGGCAATTGATGCTGGCGCTGCAAAAGTATCCGTATTTGACAGAACCTGTAATGAAGAACGTCAGTGCTATCACCGAAGCGGGATCAAGCCAGCCGTTGAGGCATTGAATTTATCAAATGTTTCATGCGATTACATCGATGACAGAAAGTTTATCTCCGTACCGATTCCAACGGGTAAATCGATACAGGAATGGGATATTTACAAGGAAGCTGTCGAGGCTGATTGCTATATCAACGTTCCAGTTGCCAAACACCATGGTTTGACCAGGTTATCTCTGGGTTTGAAAAATATCATGGGTATTCTTGGCGGTAATCGGGGGCGCATACATCATGATATCGGTCAACGGCTCGCTGATCTTCACACCGCATTTAAACCGTCTTTGACAATTATCGATGCGACAAGATTGTTGATGAGAAATGGACCACAAGGTGGAAGCCTGGATGATGTCAAAGTGAAAGATACGTTAATTGCCTCTGTCGACATTGTTGCTGCGGACGCTTATGCAACGACACTTTTTGATCTAATGCCAACCGATGTCTACGCGACTGTTGCTGCTCATGCTGCCGGTTTGGGAGAAATGAATCTTGAAAAAGTGAAAATTGTAAACGCATAACTCTTTTCATGAAACCCAAAAAAAAGATTCTCCAGACAACTCGTAGAATTTCTCAATTTATTTTTCTGTTTATTTTTCTGTTTTTATTTCGGAAAACGGATTACACGGGAACGGATGAACTCGAATATGCCGTCAATATCATTTTCCGTATCGATCCCCTGGTGTCATCTGCCGTGATCCTGGCCGAAAAAACGTTCATTTACTTTCTGTTGCCCTCAATTATCACCATTTTGCTGACCGTCGTGTTCGGTCGCTTTTTCTGTAACTGGATATGTCCTCTTGGAACACTGCTGGATGGAAGTCGTTTGTTTTTCAAGGCATCCGACTCCCATGAATATAAATCATTGAAAAAAGTAAAATATGTTTTATTGATCACAATTTTAGCGACGGCCGTCATGTCTGTTCCCCTCGTTGGATATTTCGACCCATTTTCTATTCTCGTTCGTGGAATGACCCTGTCCATAGATCCGGCGTTGAAAACAACTGTATCCAAACCCTTTGATGCGATTTATCTGAATGCTCCCGAATGGATTAGCAATTATTCTGAACCGGTTTACGGTATATTGAGAGCAACAGTTTTGCCGTACAGACGTTCAATCACCACATTGGGATTAACCTCTTTTTTGATTTTATTTGTGATTTTTGCCTTAGAAAAATTACAAAGACGTTTCTGGTGTCGAAATATCTGTCCACTCGGAGCTATGCTGGCTGTTGTATCTAAAGTGTCCTTACTAAGAGGTCATTCGCAAGGTGCCTGCTCGTCTTGTGGTTTATGCCGGAAAATATGCCGAATGGGTGCAATCGATGATGGCAATCGGATATCACCCGAAGCTTGCACATTATGCATGGATTGCGCAGCTGTATGCCCTATGGGGAAAATCCGGTTCGCGTTCTCCCGCCCCAAAGAGGTGCATGCACCTGAAGGTATAAGCAGAAGAGCGTTCATCGGAACAGCATTAACAGGATTATTGGTGCCAACGGTATTTTCTAATCGAGCAGTCAAGCATTTCCCAAATCCGTATCTTATCAGACCACCCGGTTCTCTGCCCGAGCAAGCTTTTCTGGATAGATGTGTTCGTTGCGGTGAATGCATGAAAGTATGTATTGGGAATGCATTACATCCTTCATTTTTGGATTCAGGTATAGAAGGAATGTTCAGTCCGAAACTGATACCTCGTATCGGATATTGCGAATTTTCCTGTACTCTCTGTGGTCAGGTTTGTCCGACGGGAGCAATCAGAGTGCTGTCAGTGGAAGAAAAAAAGAAAACAGTTATAGGAAAGGCGTATTTTGACGAGAACCGTTGTCTTCCCTACGCACGCTCCCTGCCATGTATTGTCTGCGAAGAGCATTGTCCAACCCCAGATAAAGCCATTAAATTCAGGGAAATCGCTGTTATTAATGAGGTCGGAGAATCTGTGATAATCAAACAACCCTATGTTGTTCATGAATTGTGTATTGGATGCGGAATATGTGAAACGAAATGCCCCATTCCTGGGTTTTCCGCGATTCGAGTTACCAGTGAAGATGAAAGCAGGCATCAGGATAATGTTCAGCGAGTGGATTCTGATGAAACCTCGGGACCCTACAGTTAAAAACACTGGGAATTTTTCAAAAAATATTGCAGTATATAATGTGTATGCATAGATAGCTTAGATCTTCGACGTAAATTACAGAGCTTCTTTAATTGGTATTGAGGAGTCTAGTTATGAATCAGCAATATAATATTCAATCGCAATGGCAAGCCCGCAAAGAGTACCCTTTGTTCAGCAAAATTATTTTCAGTATTGATATCGGTTTGTCGTCACTACGATTGCCGCTAGCTTTTCTTTCAATTATAGGATACATGGCAATGGAGGCGAATGATCCCATCAGAGGAACGGCTGTTTTTGAAATTATCACCGGTTTTTTGATATTCGCAGCAGGATTAACCGCGAATATTTTATGCCTGTTACGCAAGTATATTGGGATAACTCTGGGATATATCAACGTCGGTGTCACGATTTTATCCATGATTGTCGGTATTTGGCAAATCACTATTATGCACGACGCTGTAAGACCGGGATCTGCTGAAAGTTTCGGATTCTTGATCGGTGTGATTGCATCGATCACTATTCGCTTAGGGATTCTGGGTCTTTATATCGCCGCTTTGATATTATTCAAAAAATTCATGGATTCTCAGAAATCTACGTTGCCCCAAGCCATGCAATATCATTGATGGCATTCAATCGATATATGTTTGGGTTTCGCTCTCCA
>JAFGJC010000464.1 GCA_016929305.1 candidate division CSSED10-310 bacterium
ATCGTTTCGATGACGACGACACATTGGATTATCCTAATGAAAATTCCAAAGAGTCATCTCATTGGGAAAACGATAAAATTTTATTGAATACGTTTAAAGTCAAGGGAATATTAGGTTTTGGAGGTTCGGGTACTGTCTATAAAATAGAACGGACGATCGATAACAGATTGTTTGCAGTGAAAACCCTGCTTCCTGAGTCTTCCGGCAGCATTCGGAAACAAAGACTGTTTTTTAACGAATTGCGTAACTGGCTGAATCTGCCGGAACATCCCAATCTTGTTACCTGCCGGTTTTTTAAAACAATTGATAACAAGCTGGCGATTTTCGCTGATTATATTGATGGAAATTCTCTTAAAACATTGATTAAATCCCAAAAGATTCATTCACTTGCACAGATTTTGGATATCGCGATACAGATTGCGTTTGGCCTTCAGGCAGCGCATCGACATGGATTGATTCATTTCGATATAAAGCCGTCCAATATTCTGGTCTCTCATGATGGAGAAGTAAAAATTACGGATTTTGGTATTTCGGTGCTACATTCGATCGATCATCATGAATATGGCGATCTTGACAGAATAAAATCGGGTTCAAGTGAAGGCATGACACTCGCATATTGCTCTCCGGAACAAGTTGAAGGTCGGTCACTTGATCAACGAACGGATATTTGGAGCTACGGATTAACTTTGCTGGAGATGTTCACGCACGCTCAACCATTGAGATTCGGTTTTCTTGCCCGTGATTATCTTGAAGCTATTCTCAAGGAGCGACAGAATTTCCAAAAAATAGAGATTCCGGACCCGATTACATCAATTCTTAGAGGTTGTCTGGAAACCGATCTGATGAAGCGATGGGATTCCATGAATACTATTATCGATTCACTTCAGATTGCGCATCGCAATCTTATAAGTACGTCATATCCAAGATCAACTCCCGATATACGTCCGCCTCGACCGTATACATATATCGAAATCACAAGACGCACACCTGTTGGCCGATTTTGGGATAATCCACAAAAATGGTTGATGGTTGTGGATAAGATTAGTAATGATAAAATGCCGGATAATGACAGAAATATTAATCAGTTCAGGTCTTTCAAAGATCAGGCGATAACAGATCTCGAACTCTACGATGTTGCCAGTCGGAAATTATTAAAACTACCGCTACAGAGAAAAGTGGAATTCAGCGATGATATTTTCGGTGTTTTAATCAACAAAGCATCCGTTCACGAATATATTTCTGATTTTTCGGGAGCGAAATCTACATATGAAACGGCCGCTGCGTTTTTCGAAAAACCTGAAATTTATTCTATCAATTCCAGATCAGCGGAGTATCTGACGGAAATATCTTTACGACATGCGCTGCTATTAACTCAATCGGGAATGTATCAGGAAGCGTTGAATATGTTTGAAAAATCAGAGATATGGTTGGAAAAACAAACATCAGTATCATTGGATGATTTAGCGATCGAACGGATGAAAATCAAAGCCAACCAGGGTATCGTTTTGTCTCGCTTGGGTTCCCAGAAAAAAGCTATGGCGATTTTTTCAGAAATCATCACTTATCTGGAAGAGGAAGTTTTGAATCAGAACCGATCTGACGTGTCGGACTATTTAAATCAAATCTACGTAAATTGGGTTGCATCAGCAAGAAACAGTGAGTATCAACAGCAGCTTCCTTTGATTCTTGACAGATCGATAGTTACCATTGAAACGATCGTTTATAAACACCACCGGTATGATCAGATCAATTACCTGGCTGATTTGTATTACAATCGAGGGATTGTCAGTAATGATGATGGATTCCATACGGAAGCTCAACAATGGTTCGATAAATCCATCGCTATCTATGAAAACTTGGTTGAGAAGGAGTATTTAACCGAGTATCTGCCGGATTTAGCCAGGACTTACACTGCAAAGGCCGGTGCCTTAATGTTCGCAAAGCAACTGGAGGATGCTTTGACACTCAATGAAAAAGCTTTGGAGATTTTTTCGGAACTTGTCGATTTTCAGGGACGGCAGGAACTCCTGGATGAACTCGCCGCCACATGTGTAACCACAGGGATTACAGCTCTCAATTTGAATCGTTCTGAGGAATCTATTGCATTGCTCAGGAAAGCTGAAAAGCTTTTTAAGCAACTTCACGAAGCGTTCGATCGTAATGATACGCTTCAGAAACTGGCTAAAACGTATGATTACCTTGCGATCAATTTCAGAAACATGAAGGATTATCGACAAGCAATTAGCATGTATGAGAGTGCTGAGAAGATTTATACCGATTTGTTTGAAAGACAGCAAAATAGCAGGTTCAAGGACGACTATGTCAAAACAATTGCACGGCGGGCAGAAGTTTTTTTGGAAATGGGTGACATTTCATCAGCTTCAATGACTGCCCGGAAAGCACATGAGCTTCTTTCTGAGCTGATTGTGAAAGATCCTCGACCGGATATCTATCTTTTCATGAACTGGTTTACATCAAGGTTTCGCAGCGTTCTCCGGGATGTCTGATTTGCTCGAACTCAATCACGCTCAGCCATTCCGCCATAGTTAAATACTATTTCCCTTTGTTTTTACTGAATGTTGTGATTAGTTCAGGGATCGATTAGAATTTTTATCAGACAGCTTGAAATTCGACGAAAGGACCTCGAATGCTAGAACAGGTAGATCTGAAATTATCAATAAAAAAGTCGGAATATAAAAAATTAATAGAACCATTGGGCTACAGACTTGATGAATTAGAAAGGCTGTGCAGGTTTAATGGTATTCCCATTGTTGTTGTGTTTGAAGGATGGGAAGCTTCAGGAAAGGGATCCTGTATCAATCGGCTGATGCGGGCGATAGATCCCAGGAATTTTAAAGTGCATTATTTTCACATCATGAGTCGAGAAGAATTGTTACGTCCCTACTTGTGGCGGTTTGCCATCAGAGTCCCGAGCAGGGGCTTCATGAGTATTTTTGATCGTTCATGGTATCAGCGTGTTCTGGAGGACAGGATTGAAGAAAAGATACCGGATTATATTTGGCGGGACACTTATTACGAGATTGAAACATTTGAACGTCAGCTTATTGATGATGGATATGTGTTAATAAAGTTCTGGCTGCATATCAGTAGGGAGGAACAAAAACGGCGATTTAAAAAAATGGAAAAAGATCCTATGGAAGCATGGAAGATAACTCCTGATGACTGGCAGCAACATTTGAAATACAGCGAATATTGTTTTGCCATAGAAGAAATGCTTCAAAAAACCTCAACCTCCAAAGCTCCCTGGACAATAATCGAGGCGGAGGACAAATATTTTGCCTGGTTGAAGATTTTCGAAACGCTGAGATATGCCATGGAAAATGCATTGGC
>JAFGJC010000465.1 GCA_016929305.1 candidate division CSSED10-310 bacterium
AATTGTGGCGGAGCTGTTACGTATGCTGCGAGATGAAATTCAACCGGGTTTAACCACTCTGCACCTGAATAATCTGTGCGAGCGCTATATCGAGAAGAAAGGAGCCAAGGCTGCTTTTAAAGGGTACAATGGTTTCCCCAATGCTTTATGTATTTCAGTCAATGAAGAAATTGTCCATGGCATTCCTGGTCACCGGCAGTTAAATGAAGGTGATATTGTGAGTTGCGATATTGGTGTTCTTTGGAAGGGATATTATGGTGATGCCGCAGCAACGTTTCCCGTGGGCGAAATCTCTCGCGAAGCTGAAAAATTGGTGACCGTTACTCAAGAATCTCTATATAAAGGTATCGAGATGGCCAGGGAAGGTAACAGACTTTATGATATTAGTCATGCCATTCAATCGCACGTTGAATCCGCCGGATTTTCTGTCGTTAGAATGTTTGTGGGACATGGAATCGGCCGGGAGCTTCATGAGGATCCGCAAATACCCAATTACGGTCTGCCGGGAAGAGGTGTCCGATTGAAAACAGGCATGGTGTTAGCCTTGGAACCAATGGTAAACGTGGGTCATCATGGAGTAAAAATTTTGAATGATGGATGGACAGCGGTAACAGAAGATGGTAGTCTTTCAGCCCATTTTGAGCATTCGATTGCGATTCAAAATGGCGTTCCTGAAATACTCAGTGAATGGGAGAATTGACAAAGAACAAGCTTTGTATATTATATGTGAATTTTATTGGAGATTGGTGAGATGAAAGTAAAGGCTTCGGTTAAGAAAATTTGTGACAAATGCAAAATCATTAAACGACATGGTGTTGTCCGGGTCATATGCGTAAATCCCCGGCACAAACAACGTCAGGGTTAACCATCGAAGTCCAATATAAATTGGGGAGGAAAATATGGCTCGAATTGCTGGAGTTGATTTACCGAAAAACAAACGTGCTGATATTGCATTGACGTATATTTTCGGTATCGGTTTAACTAGCTCAAAAGAAATTCTTGCGACAGCTAATGTTGATCCTGCTGCCAAAGTGAAAGATTTGACGGAAGCTGAGGTTAATCGGCTTCGCCAAGTTATTGAAAAGGAATACAAAGTTGAAGGTGCGCTGCGGCAGGAAGTGACATTCAACATAAAACGTTTGATGGATCTAGGTTGTTACCGTGGCTTGCGGCATAGAAAAGGATTGCCGGTAAGAGGGCAACGGACGCATACCAATGCCCGGACACGCAAAGGAAGAAAGCACCGTATCGGATCCGCAAAGCGTGTTACAAAATAATCATCGGCCAAAATGTGTCGATTTTGCAAGGAGTAGATAATGGCAAAACAAAGGAGACGTGCCGGCGGCAAAAAAGTAGTGCGAAAAGATGTTCGTGAAGGAATAGCGCATATTCAATCAACATTTAATAACACTATTGTTACCATTACGGATATGCAAGGAAATGCTTTGTCCTGGGCTTCTTCAGGTACTATAGGTCAGAAAGGATCCCGAAAGAGTACACCATTCGCTGCGCAAATGGTTGCAAAAGCGGCTGCGGTGCGAGCGATGGAATATGGTCTCAAGTATGTTGAGGTTCATGTCAAAGGACCGGGAGCAGGTCGGGAATCAGCAATCCGTTCACTGCAAGCCAGCGGTTTGGAAGTCAAAGCGATTCGCGACGTCACTCCTATACCCCATAACGGTTGCCGTCCGCCAAAACGCAGGCGTGTATAAGGAAATAGATGTTTTAAGGAGGATATAAGTCTTGGCGCGATATACAAATTCGATATGCAGAATCTGCCGCCGTGAAGGCGAAAAATTGTTTCTAAAGGGTAATCGATGTTTTTCGGAAAAGTGTGCCTTCGACCGGCGAAGTTATCCACCGGGTCAGCATGGACAGAGAAAACCCCGTTTATCCAACTACGGTATTCAGCTTCGGGAGAAACAGAAGGTAAAACGCACGTACGGGCTGTTGGAAAAACAGTTTAAAAATCTGTTTAAGAAAGCGGTACGGATGAAGGGCGTTACTGGTGAGAACCTCATGATGCTGCTGGAAAGCCGTTTAGATAGCGTCCTTTATCGTTCTGGGTTTGCGATATCAAGAAATCAGGCACGGCAGCTAATTAATCATGGCCACTTCAGTTTAAACGGAAAAAAAGTCGATATTGCATCTCATCAAATAAAACCGGGTGATGTGATTTCTGTTAAAGAAAGAAGCAAGAACCTGGTGCCAATACAAGCTGCAATTGAATCTGTTCGTGAAGTGCCTGAGTGGTTGAAAGTTGATTCCGCGAAAGTGTCTGTCGAAGTGTTGACCGCACCAACGCGCGATACTATAAAAATGACGGTTCAGGAACAGTTGATCGTTGAGTTCTTCTCGCGATAACGACCATTTTTGAAACCGTGTTGTAAAGGAGGTCAGCTGACCGATGCAATGGAAAGGGTTACCTAAACCAAAACGTCTTAATGTCGATCTGGAAACCTTAACAACGGAATATGGGAAATTCTGGGCTGAGCCTTTTCATCGAGGATATGGAATCACACTCGGTAACTCGCTGAGACGAGTGCTGTTATCATCCATTCCCGGCGCTGCCGTTACAGCAGTGAGGATTGAAGGTGTGCTTCATGAGTTTTCGACTATTCCGGATATTGTTGAAGACGTCACGAATATTATCCTTAATATAAAAGGCCTTATTGTCAGACTGCATGTTGATCATCCCAAAACGATTACATTGGATAAAAAAGGACCAGGTGAAGCTATCGCTGCAGATATCCAAACTGATGCGGATGTAGAAATCCTTAATAAAGATCTCCATATCGCCACTTTGGATAGGGGCGGTCGATTGAAAATGGAAATGACCGTTAAAAAAGGACGAGGTTACTGCCCGTCTGAAAAAAACATTGAAGAAGAAATGCCTATCGGGGTTATTCCCGTTGATGCTATTTTTTCTCCTATTCGAAAAGTCAATTTCAAGGTTGATCCTGCCAGATTAGGTCAGGAAACCGATTATGATAAATTGATTCTTGAAGTTGAAACAGACGGAACGGTCACGCCGGATGATGCAGTTTCACAGGCAGCGCAGATTCTTAGAGATCACTTCTCCTTATTCATCAGTTTTGACGAAAAACAGGGTGAAGAAGAAGAAAAGGCAGATGAAGAATTCGAAGAAATGTACCGCAACCTCATGCGCAGTGTCGATGAACTGGAGCTGTCTGTTAGATCTCAAAACTGCTTAAACAGAGCCAATATCAGAACAATTCGAGATCTCGTTCAAAAATCTGAAGCTGACATGCTTAAAACGCGCAATTTCGGTAAAAAATCACTGAATGAAATAAAAGATGTTTTAAGTGAAATGAATTTAAATTTCGGTATGGATCTGTCCAAGTTCGGTTTTCCGCCCGAAGAAGATATGCCATTGGAAGAGGACGAAGACTTTGATGAATTGGATGATCAATACGATGAAGATGAAGAAGATTTATAGTTATTGCAGGTGAAGGTAATTAAATCATGAGACATCGGAAAATCAAATCAAAACTGAATCGCTCCGCGACACATCGCAAGTCGATGCTGAATAACATGGCTGCATCGCTGATAAAACATGAACGCATCAGCACTACTGTCGCTAAAGCGAAGGAAGTCAGGAAAACCGTAGATTATCTCGTAACGCTTGCTAAGCGAGAAGATCTGCACGCTCGTCGTCAAGCATTGAAAATTATTCCAGATAAAAAGATCGTGAAAAAATTATTCGATACTTATGCCTCCCGTTATACGGAACGACCCGGCGGTTACACTCGTATCTACAGATTGGGTACACGCCGGGGCGATGCTGCACCACTTGCGGTTATTGAAATGGTGGGCGGTGAGATTAAAGAATAGCTGGGTTTATACATGCACGATCCCATCGGTGACGTTTCTCAACAGAAAAAACGAATTTTAATACTTGATGACGAAACGACTGTGCAAAATTCATTGCGAATTGTATTAAATTATCAAGGATATAATGTAGAAACAGCGAGTACAGGTGCTGAAGGATTCAGATTACTGGAAATAGATCGATTTGATTTGCTGATCCTGGATATAAAAATTCCGGATGTAGATGGTTTTGAAATACTTGAAAGAGTCCACGAAAGCCATCCCAATTTGAAAGTTTTTATCATCACAGGATTTGGCACATTGGATATTGCCAGAAAAGCTTTAGCGTATGGAGCTTTGCACTATTTCGACAAACCTATAGACCTTGAGCGCTTTATCAACAGCGTCAATAAAACATTGAAGAACTAATACAATCCGACTATTCGGAACGCTTAAACATTTTTGCTAAACGAAGCGCCAGTTTTTGTCCAATACCTGGTATTTTCATGAATTCCGATTGTTTTGCTGTCCGCATGGCATCGATGCTGCCGAATGTTTCCCAAAGACGCTTTTTTGTTTTCGAACCGATGCCGGGAATATCCAGCAAATGGGATGCCATAGAGGTTTGATGTCGAAGTTTTCTGTGATAAGTAATAGCAAATCTGTGCGCCTCATCACGAATCCGATCAAAAAAATGTGTTGCATTGTCTTTGGGATCCAGTCGAATCTCTTTGCCGTTAGCGGTGAAAATGCTCTCGATGGAGCGATTGTTGCGGGCTTTCGCGAGTGAAACAATTGGCAATGTCACTGCATGGGTCTGCCGTATTTCCAGGGCTGCTTTCAATTGATTCTTGCCGCCATCAATTAACAGAAGATCGGGCAGTTCCCAACCAGGTTCATGACGCCTGGAAAACCGGCGATGCAGCACTTCTTTTATCCTTGACAGATCATCCTTGCTGGTACTTTCCTTTATTTTAAATCGTTTGTAACGTGACTTATCAGTACCCCCATCATTGAAAC
>JAFGJC010000466.1 GCA_016929305.1 candidate division CSSED10-310 bacterium
ACTGGAACACGCCGATAAAGGCACGATTGTTTCGGAATATGCATTAGCCATTGGAAGTGAAAAGATGAGTTGATCATTTGGATTGTATCGACTCTCCGGAACAATCTCGATGCCGCAAGGGGGTTTTTATGGATAAATTTCGTATGCATTTGTTGGTATGTACGGGAACCGGATGTGTTTCCAATGGTGCATTTGAGATAAAAAATGCACTTGAGATGGAACTGAAGAAACACCATCTTGAATCCGAAGTACAGGTTATTGGAACAGGATGTAACGGGTTCTGTGAACGCGGTCCTGTCATGCTGGTTCAACCGGATGGAGTTTTTTATCAAAGATTGACGGTGGATCAAATTCCATATCTTGTTGAAGAGCATTTCCTAAAAGGAAGACCTGTAAAACACATGATGTACTCACCCGCTGAAAAGGATGAAAAGGTGCCTTTAATGCGGGATATTGGTTTTTTCAAAGACCAGATCCTAGTTGCTCTGCGCAATCGGGGAATGATTGATCCGGAAATCATTGAAGATTATATAGCTCATGACGGCTATATGGCATTGGAAAATGTGCTGACTCAAATGAAACCGGAAGAGGTCATCGCAGAGATAAAAAAGGCTCAACTTCGGGGTCGAGGTGGAGCAGGATTTCCGACAGGAATTAAATGGGAACTATGCAGAAGGGCAACTGGATCACCAAAGTATATTATCTGTAATGGAGACGAAGGTGACCCGGGAGCGTTTATGGATCGTTCTATTCTTGAAGCGGATCCGCATAGTGTTCTTGAAGGGATGGCGATAGGTGCTTATGCTATTGGGGCAAAATTTGGGATACTTTATGTGCGTGATGAATACCCACTGGCTATCAAGCGACTTGAAAATGCCATAAAACAAGCTAATGATATTGGTCTTTTAGGCGACGATGTACTCGGAAGTGGGTTTAGCTTTCACATCCGTGTCGTGCGCGGTGGTGGCGCATTTGTTTGCGGCGAAGAAACAGCACTTATGGCTTCTATCATGGGACGAGATGGCAGACCTCGATTCCGCCCGCCTTTTCCAGCTCAAAAAGGTGTCTGGGGTAAACCAACAAATATAAACAACGTTGAAACCTGGGCGAATGTTCCTCCCATCATGCTCCGGGGTGCTGACTGGTTCGCTTCTCTTGGCACTGAAAAGAGCAAAGGTACGAAGATCTTTTCTTTGGTCGGAACGATTTCAAATTCAGGATTGGTAGAAGTTCCAATGGGTATTTCGATCGAGAAGATTGTTTTTGATATTGGCGGAGGAATTCCAGGCGGACGAAAATTCAAAGCGGTGCAGATTGGTGGCCCGTCCGGCGGATGCATACCAGCAGAACTCAAGGATACCATCATTGATTATGAATCACTGACTCGCACAGGCGCAATCATGGGTTCCGGTGGTCTTGTTGTCATGGATGATTCCACATGTATGGTCGATGTAGCCAGATATTTCCTCGAATTTACTCAGAGCGAATCATGCGGTAAATGTACATTCTGTAGAATCGGAACTAAACGGATGCTAGAAATTCTCACACGAATATGTGAAGGAGAGGGGAGACCTGAAGATATTAAATTGCTCGAGGATTTGTCCGTTCAAATCCGCGAATCCAGCCTTTGTGGATTAGGCCAAACCGCACCTAATCCCGTATTGACGACACTCAAATACTTCAAATCTGAGTATGAAGCACATATTTTCAATAAGAAATGTCCGGCACATGTTTGTCTGAAATTGCTAACCTATACGATTAATGAGGAAGGTTGTATTGGATGTACTCGCTGTGCTCGAGAATGTCCGACAAAGGCAATTACCGGACAGGCAAAGAAACCGCATATCATTAACCAGGAACTTTGCATCAAGTGCGGACAGTGTTTTAACGTCTGCCCTGTCAATGCAGTCATGAAAGAATAAATGAGAAATCGGGGGATCTTATGGCTAAGGTGAAAGTAACTATCAACGGTCAAAAAATAACAACCGATTCAAATAAAACAATTCTTGAGGTGGTACACGAACTTCAGATAGATCATATTCCCAATCTTTGCTTTGAACAGCAACTTGAACCATATAACTCATGCTATTTATGTGTTGTTGAGGTTAAGGGACGATGGAATTTGGTCCCGGCGTGTTCTACCAAAGTCCAAAATCAGATGGATATCATTACGAAAAGTCCTCGAGTGAAAGAAGCGCGAAGAACATGTCTGGAACTATTGCTGTCGAACCATTTTGCCGACTGTCTCGCACCCTGTACGATGACATGTCCTGCCGGTGTGGATGTTCAAGGCTACATTGCCTTAATGTCAATGGGATTGCATCAGGAAGCAATTCGACTAATCAAGCAGACAAATCCACTTCCTGCTGTTTGTGGTCGAGTGTGCACGCGTCCATGTGAGTTAAAATGCCGGCGGAATTTGCTGGATGAAAAAGTCGGTATTGACTATTTGAAACGCTATGCCGCCGATTATGATTTATTTGAAGCCGTTCATTATGTAAAACCTGATACTGAGCCTGAACGTAACGATAAGGTTGCTATTGTTGGATCAGGACCGGGTGGTTTGTCAGCAGCCTATTATTTAAGACTGAAAGGTTATCAGGTAACAATTTTTGAAGCGATGCCGGAAGCCGGCGGAATGCTCAGATACGGTATCCCGGTCTATCGGTTACCTTTTGACGTCCTAGATAAAGAAATTGATACGATTCTTGAGTTGGGTGTTGACCTGCAGACGAATATGGTTATGGGTGAAGATTTTACGTTGCGATCCCTGCTCGATGATCAAGGATATGATTCCGTATTTCTTGCGATGGGAGCTTGGGGCAGTCGATCTCTGGGAGTTCCCGGGCAGGAAGCGGACGGCATCCTTTCAGGAATAAAATTTCTAGAACAGGTCGGTCGTGAAAAACCTCCCGAAATCTATGGCAAAATCGTTGTTGTCGGTGGCGGTAATACTGCTATTGACTGTGCCCGGACGTCACTTCGAATGGGTGCAGAGAAGGTGGTACTACTCTATCGGCGCACACGGAATGAAATGCCGGCAAATGATCTTGAAATCGAAGCTGCTGCACATGAAGGTGTTGATATGCACTTCCTTGCAGCTCCCGTTGAAGTAATTACTGAAAATAACAGATTGACCGCTTTGAAGTGTATCAGAATGGAGCTTGGTGAACCGGATTCCAGTGGTCGGCGACGACCGGTTGTTATTGCAGGATCTGAATTTATTGTTGAATGTGACTTTGTATTTGCAGCGATTGGTCAAAATCCCGAACTATCTGTATTGGTGAAGAAACCTGAACAGATGCTGCCTGAAAATGGAGATCTTCAACTGACACGATGGGGTAGTATAGAGGTCAATCCGGAAACCCTCGAGACTGATATTCCAGGTGTTTTTGCAGGGGGAGATATGGTTACAGGAGCTGCAACTGCTATCGAAGCCATTGCAGCAGGACGTAAAGCCGCATACAGTATTGATACATTCCTTCAAAATGAATCACCACGATCGTATCCCTATACATTCAATAGTCGCAAAGATGATTTCAAAGAAGTACTGGAAAAGGATTTGCGATACCATGAAAAATCATTACCAAGCGTCATGCCGGAGTTGAAACCTGAAGAACGTATAAAAACGTTCGAGGAAGTTGAATTGGGATTGACAGCTGATGATATGCTTCATGAAACAAAGCGATGCCTTGAATGCGGGTGTGAAGCCTTATTTGAATGCAAACTTCGAAAATATGCATCCGAATATGGTATCACTGTTGATCGTTTTAAAGGTGAAGTACGGGAGTATGAGCTTGATAGATCTCACCCGTTGATAGAACTTGACCCAAACAAATGTATTTTATGTGCAAGATGCATTCGTGTATGTTCGGAAATAGTTGGTGAGTCGGTTTATGGCTTTGAAACACGCGGATTTACGACAATTGTCCGTCCGGAATTGGCAAAACAGTTAGCTGACACATCATGTATATCCTGTGGAATGTGTATTGCGACCTGTCCGACAGGAGCAATAACAGCGTCATCGCTGGTTGAAAAACCGGGTCCATGGGATCTTGAATTGACTCAAACAACATGCACATTCTGCGGTGTAGGTTGCACTTTGAACATAGGACATGTTAAAGACAATGTCGTTAAAATCGTTGCTTGTGAGGTTAACTCACCCACGCACGGAAATCTGTGTAACTGGGGACGATTTGGGTTTACATTTATTAATGATTATCAGCGGATTACTTCTCCCGCAATAAGAACAAAAACTGAAACTGTAAATGTTTCATGGAATGATGCACTGAAGCATATTTCCGAAAAAATACAGGAATCAAGTTCATTGGTGAAAGGTAAAAGAACGGCTGTTTTTGTTTCACCGCGATTGACAAATGAGGAAATGTACATCATTCAAAAATTTGCAAGAATTGTTTTGAAAACAAATAATATTTCCTCAATTAGTACGATTGATGATATCCAAATGCAACCGGAAGTACAATCCACTGCGACGATTAAAGACATTGAAAACGCCGATGTTATTGTTGTTACACTGGCAAATCTTCGAAAGGATCATCTCGTTGCTGATTTCATGGTTCGGCAAGCGAAAAATAAAGAAGCGAAAACGATCTACATCGGTCCTGATTCTGAAAAATATTTCCAAAAATTTGATCTGTATATTCAAATTAAAGAAGGTTCTGAACCCATTGCAATGATTGCTCTGATGAAGGCTAGAATTGAGATTGGAGGATTTGTCGGCGATGCTGTTTCTGGATTTGAGCAATTTGAAAAAGCATTGGCAAATATAGAAATATCAGCACTTGAGAACGCGACGGATACAAAATGGACGTCATTCCTTGAAGCAGCGAGATGTTTAACAGATGCACCAAATGCTGTTTTTGTATGTGATCGTAATTTTGCAGGGAAAAGAAATGCGCATGATCTTCGCTATATCAATACTGCTGCGTCTATTTTTGAAGCGAGCCTGGCAGTCTTCACAGAAAATGCCAACACACAGGGATTCATTGACATCATCAATCACGGTGAATTTTTCCCTGGATATCAATCGATATCTGACGATTCTGTATTGCGGAAATTTGAAAAGGGTTGGCGAACAGATTTATCCGATATCAATGTACCCTCAAGATCGTTAATTGACGATATAAAGAATGGTGTCAT
>JAFGJC010000042.1 GCA_016929305.1 candidate division CSSED10-310 bacterium
AATCGCTTTACCAATGAATTCGATGCCGCTTCAGGGTCGAAACCCTTGCCATCAGGATTCCTGGGATCTGAGACATCGACATACGATCCATCGGCTATTTCTATGGCAGCTTTACCGCCAAAAGCCTGTGAATATGTCAACGGCACGGATATAAACGGTTCCGGAGCAGAAATCTTTTTTTTGCTGTGCCAATATCTATCTCCTAAAACATGTAAGCATCGTCGAAATTTGCCAATTTCTATGATTACTTCCATTGCTGAAACCGGTTCACCTCCAGGTGCATAAGCTTTCCCGAGTAAAATTATGTCTGTTCCCTCAGTTTTCGGAAGATTGTCTCTTGGTAATATGCCAAGATTCGTTGTCTGGTCATCATCATAAATGGGGAACGGATCATCAGTAACCAGCAACAGCAAACTATCTATTATTTTATAAGTTGCTTTCGCTGTTATCATTCCAATACGCTGTTCCGTTCCGGCAACACGGTTTACATAAAACGACGCACTTAAAGGACTTTTATTGATAAATTCCATGGTCTTAATTTAATGCTATGGTTTCTCCTTTGATGATGACATCATCGGATGCTTCGAGATTGATTTCGCCTTTCCGAGCCAAAAAACCGATCGAATCAGCGGAAACACGCAATTCTCCTGGAAATTCAAGTTGAACTTTGTCGATCATCAATTGCACAACAGGTCCATGTTTGTCCATACTGATCTTCAGTAATGGTTCACCGTTAAGCGAGGTTATGCATACTGATTCATGGCGTTTTAATGTCATGGATGGGCCTGTTTGTTTTTCGGGAGCAGATCGAGGATGAAATCCATCCAGAATTCCCAGAACAATCCCTTCGGGATAATTTTTGGGTTTGCTGACAAGTAACCGGTCGTGCAAAGATGGTTCAACACCTTTCAGACATGGTAACCACCGCGAAAACTTCTGGCCGGAGCCTTCGGTCCACTCAACCTTAACTCGTCCGGAAAGTGTCGGATGCCGATCGGACGTGCATATGCCGATTAAAAGAGCTTCTGTAGGAATACTATCTGTGATCACCATTGAGGAATTACTTGCCGGATCGTGGATACATGCACTTTCGCTTTGGATTGTCTTGGATTCATGTGGCGTCGAAAATGTATCCTTAATCGTCATGATATTTACCTCATTGTTTCGTGAAATTTTTTTTAAAGTCTTCATCATTTTCGCTGAAAAAACATGACTTGTAAAGTTTCGCAGAAATTATATTCCTTGTACTAAATTGGCAAAGACATGAGATACCTGTGTTACTCATGGCTTGATGATAAGAATGTATAATGAGTCAGAGTGATCTTTAGTTCCGGAACACTGTAGCAATTGTGAGTCAACAATCGGGGATCTTTTGATATCACATCAATGATGGGAGCTTTCCATTCATGCCATCGATTCCAGTCTTCATTTCGCAGAGGACTGTCTGAAAGTACCGTAATGACGATCAAATCGTTTGCCGGTGAATTTTGGGATAGTTCGTGCCAGATTTCGTCCGCAAGCGTTCTGGAAATCATTCGGATTTCTGATCGGGTTTTGTCAGGAGGTGTAGGTTCACGAAATATGATATGTGAACCTTGATTTCTTGCAGTCAGGTAGGTTTCGATCAACGGTGGCGACACTTCATTAAATGTTCCCATGATCCATATCGGCCTGTCACTACAATGAAAATCAGCAATTTTTTCAAGGATCAATTGCACTTCTTTCGGCGATTTGTAGGAGTTTAATAGCAGTTTTACCGATTCGCTGTTATTAGAGTTTATTCTGTAAAATGACATCATGATAAATACAAATAAAACGGTAAATAGACTGATAAAAAGAAGATTGAACCGCTTTGATAAAGTAACAAATCCATTTATACCGGCTATGATAAAAAGTGGAATGATGGGAATGAGAAGTCGTTCCAGTTGATAGGAATGAAAAGAAACTAGCACTACGGATCCCAGAGTACTTATAGAACAATAGAAAGCAGTGCTGGGAAAAGAACGGTTATTGTTGTGAATCAATCTTGGCATTTCGAAGCAAATCGTCAGCAGACAACCGGCGATCAAAACCGCACCTGTTCCCGACCATGCCATAGTTTTTTGTAAAAGTACCTTTCCATAAAACAGATAGGTCTCAATTCCAGATACATGATCACTGCGATTTACGAAAAATCGAAAAATTTCGTAAAATCGATTTGGTGACGGAATGAGTAGCCAGATGGAAAATGGAAGAAGAAAATAAGTAAAAATGATTCGGTAATACAGATTCCTGCACATTGACAGTCGAATTGAAGAGTCTGAAAGTTGATTTGTTCCCGCTTTCTTTATTGACGGCTTTCGAAAATAAATGACGATACTGAATAGCAACAGGAGCGCGTACAATGTAAAGGCGATGTTGGCTAATCCTCTTAAACTCAAATGGATAAAATACCATTCCGGTTGAGTAGAATGTTCGGTCAGATATATGGCAGTAAGCAATGACAGAATACCGATGCCGATAATCCCGCCGATAACCCAAAAACATCGATGTTGATGCGATTTCGAAGCACCACGCATTCGAATGACTTCTCCAAACAACACGACAGGAATAATGTATCCAACGTTGCTATATTTGGTAAGTAAAAGACTTAGGAGTGTTATTCCTGCCATTTTCCCGTATTTCCGAACCTGCTCGATGGATTGGAATGTTTTTGAATATGCGTAAACGAATATAACGAGTAGCAATCCGCTGATATTTTCTGTTAAAGAGATATTCCCAAAACATCGAATATAAGGGCTTCCCATTAATCCCAGAACTATTATCAGCGATGAAAGATATCTCATTCTGTAATCTGTTTTGCCTGCTGATCCATAACCATGATAGCTGATCCAAGCTGTAAGAATCAGGAGTAATCCCCATATAACCCAGTTGCAACGTTGGGCAGCCAGGAAGGGGTTTTCGATACAAATATGAAAAGGAATCTGAATGATGCCATACAGCGGCGGATGAAATGCTTGTTTATTGATTGACAGAAAAAAGCTCCAGACATCCAGATTCAGTACTGCGCAGGCCAAATGTTGTCCCAGACGGATGTTTTGTGCCATATCCCATAAGGGTATCGGCGAGACCACAGCTGCATCTTTATAAAGATATGTGTATCCCAAGCACAAAATGATAGTCAGGATACTCACCACAACCGATTTTAAAAATCTCACGACAGAAACTATTACTCAGATCCGGTTGAATGTAAATAATTCTAAAACTATAAAGTATTCAGAAAAAAGTAATGAATGAACTTTCGAAACATTGACATTCATATGGAATAACCAGTAAAAAAAATGTGATGAAGAGGGTGGATTTAATTGTTGCTATCATACTGTGGCTATATCAATACACTGGTTTATCTTTGGCTGTTTACACATTTTCGGAAGAGCAGCGTTTAACTTACACTCCTTCAGCATCACGCGATCCATCCGTTGCCGTGAATGGCGAAACGATTCACGTGGTATGGATCGATTATGAAGATGTGTCTGATTCTGAAATATATTATCTTAAATCAGTGAATGGCGGTGTAACATGGGGCTCTTCTTCCCGGATCACTGATAATGATGATGCCGATATGTCGCCGTATTTGGTTGCGAGCAATCAACACATTTACCTTGCATATTCCGGAATTCGGCCATCAAGCGGGGACAGGTCCGATATTTTTTTTCGATACAGCCGTGACAATGGTCAGACATGGTCAGAAGAAACGAATGTGTCAAATTCGTAGGGAACATCACGATCCCCGTCATTAACGCTTGGTGGTAACGGTTATCTTTACTTGACGTGGATGGATGATTCAGCCGGCAATACGCAGGTGTATTTCAGAAAAAGCTCCGATGGGGGATTGTCGTGGGATCAGTTTGTTGTTGTTGCCCAGCCAAGTGAAATGGTTGATATGGAGAATCCCGTGCTGATTGAAACAGAAACCAATGATCTGCTGATTTTCATTCGAGATAGCAGGCAGGGATATCCTCAGGGAGGTTGGCCACCTTATGAAATCTTTTCAATTCGCAGTATTGACCAGGGTAACTCATGGTGTTTTCCAACTCTCCGGCTTTCAGAAAGTTTGCCGCTAAGTTATACCAATGCATATGAACATAATGCCTTTCAAGATGATCAGAACCGGATACATTTATCGTGGTGGGAAAATTCAGGTGGGAGTAATTTGTTTTACAGAAATAGTATCGACGGCGGGTACACATGGAATACTATCACGAGGATTTCAGCATTTGGCGGGGATCATCCGATGCATGAAACACTTGGATACAACGGTATGTCGATAGCCGAAAGATATACTGATGAACTCCATGGAGTATTTACTTCGCATTGGAACGTAGGCGTCGAGACGGGAGAGCGTCATGGTGATATCTATATCGTCGATTCTTCAGATGGTGGAATGACTTGGACAGAACCGAAACAGGTAAGTTTTGCAGGAATGGCAAGAGAACCAAAGATTTTTAAAATTAATGCCAATAAAATGGGTTTGATATGGGCAGATGAACGGGACGACAAACGACCTGAAAATACGAACTGGGGTGATGAAATCTATTTTCGCACGATAAACTTTGACAAAACCTCGGGAGATTCTCCTCAAATCTATGCGGCCGGTTGGTGGCAAACGGAGTTGAGTGCGGAAAATGGAGGAGAACTGCAATTTCTTCTTTTTGTACTGGATCCGCAAGGTCCTCAGGATATCACCAGAGTTGAACTTCTTTATGAAGGCATTCCGACTGGTTTTATGCTTGAACCCGGAGGAGGCGATCTTGGATTCGATCCTGGTTCAGGGATTTATGGTTTTTCATATCCGGTCGATCCCCGGTCCATAGAAAAAGGTTATTATTCGATACAGATAGAAGTCGAAGATTCAACAGGAAATCTAACTCGATGGCCATATCTTGAAATATTTGATGCGAATGGTTCCGCTCCGGTTTCAGAACAGCCCTTTATCCCGCTGCTGGCTAACGACGTGTCGGATGAATCACCAATGATTTTAGTCGGTGGTTACTGGGATACACGGTTAACGGAAATTGATGGGGGTATCCTGACAATTATCTCATATGTACTTGTTCGAGATGGCAGTTGGGAACCTCCGGTCATCGAGCTGGCTTATGCTGGGATACCCACGGGTATTTATCTGAGTGATGCCGGTCATCCGGGCGGTACAGGGGATCCTGTCGCCGATGATAATCTATACACCTGGAAAACGATTATACCGCCAGATGTTCTTGATGGTTTTGCCGGAACCTATCCGTTTACAATAGTGGCAATCAGCGAAGAAGGTAATAAAAGCGAATGGCCGTTTCTATGGGTATGGGACTAATCATGCGTCGTTTGATCTGGGCATGGATCATGATGCTGGGTGTAGGAATAATGCGCGCCCAGGTCACTCCTGGCGTTTTTCCTGCTGCCAGCGTTAGGAGTGTTGCTGTTCATGAGGCGACGGGAACTTACTATGCAGGCACGTATGGCGGGGGCGTTTTTTCATCTTCAGATGGAATATCATGGTCAAGGATTACACCCGCAAATATGCTGGACTATATCAATTGCATTGAAGTGGGTCAGAATGGTGAACTGTTAGTTGCTGCTGCAAATAAAGCAGCTGTTTCACGGGATCATGGTGTTTCCTGGCAAATACTTCTGAATATTGAATCGCTGTCAATAAAAGATGCTGTATTCAGTTCAGGTGAGCATGTCTATCTGGTGGGTACCCAGGGTTCAGGGCTGATAAAATGTTCAGAAAACGGTCTGATTTCAGAACCGTTGACAACAACAATTCCTGTGTCGCAAGTCAGATCGATATTATGGCACGTATCACTACCCGATCGTATCATTATTGGTTCTCAAAACGGAATCATCCTATCTGAAAATGCCGGGAGTACGTGGACATTTAAAAACAATGGACTTAACAAACTCTTCGTGCGAGTTTTATCCTATGATCCTCAAAATCCCAATCGGTTATTCGTGTCAATCCAAGATTCATTCGCTTCCGTTTCATCTGGGGGAACTATTTATCGAAGTCAAAATAGTGGTGATTCATGGACAAAAATTTTCGAAGAAGTATGTCTTACGGATATTGCCATTGATCCGGCATCTCCAGCTACAGTCGCTGCAACATCATATTACTCGGGTGTAATCATCAGTAATGAAAATGGAGATCCGGGAACCTGGGTTCCGATGAACAGCGGTCTGCCGGGATTACGGGTATATGATATTGAATTTTCATCTGGGAAAATGGTGGCAGGAACATCTTTCGGTTTTTATAAGAATGACGGATCTTTTTGGATGGCGTCCAATTCTGGAATGAATGTTCCGAACATAAGAAGTCTTTCTGCCTTTGAAGGTGGTTCCGCGAAAATAATAGCGGGATGCC
>JAFGJC010000467.1 GCA_016929305.1 candidate division CSSED10-310 bacterium
AGGACCTTGATGAGGCAAATCGTGAGGAAGAAGTCATTATCAAAGAATCTCCGGATTTGATAGCGCATGGCGGCGAACCGGTCAATGAGAGTCCCCCTCCCCCTTCCCATGAAGACACTCCAGGTAGTCCGTCCAGTGTCATGGATCTAGACGAAATCGATAAGGATCTTCTTGGCGATCTGACCGCGGACGATCTATTCGCAGCCGACACATCAACAACACTCGAATCAGAAGAAACAGATAAAACTTCAGATGAAAAGATCACTGAAGTACCCAGCGACGAAGAAATCGATAAAATCCTTGATTCACGCCATACCGAAGCGGCACCAGAAGCAGCTATAGTTAAACCCACAGAATTGGATCCCGAAGAGGAAAAACGTCACGAAAAAGCTCGCAGAATTGCCAGAGTAATTATCAATGATATCAGAAATTACAATCCCGAAAAACTTGCTGATGGAATACGATCCGGAAATATCATGAAAACACTTGGTGTCGAAATTGAACGAGGAAGACAGTTATATATTAAGCGTGTACCTCAAGATATTGCACGAGTCACGAATTACTACAGGGAAAGTCTTATTAAAATTTTAGCTGATGGCAGAACCGATCTATTTGGATGGTAATATCTCTAACCTGCAAAATTCAATACCTAATAAACTTTCATTTTCAAACTTAAACCATTACTTTCAATATTAAAACTGAGTAATTATTTCCCATTAAATTTTTGGTTTAAGAAATCTGGCCGTTTTCCTTATTTATCATCAAGCTATCAACATGTTATGAACAAATTTTGTGGACATCCAAAACAATTCAAAAAAATAAATAATTCATTAAATTCAATGCATTAGTAAACTTATCAATAGGTAATCGAAAATATTGTTCATAATTTGAATGTGTTCATGAAAAATTAGGATCAAAGGATATAATCTGAGAATGAGGATTGGCTAACAAACCCTTAGAGATACCTTTAGTGATAGCGATATCTTCTGCAATTTTTCGAGCTGCATCTTTACTGGATGCTTTGATGTCCAATAGCCAAAGAACGTTATAGCTGACTTCGTCAATTACTGATGAATAGTCATATAGTTTGTGCAGTGTTTCTAGAGCTTGCTTACCCTTTATGTCGTTTTTATCACGGACACAAATACCCACACGAAATATATCAGCTCCCGTTTTCTGAATCATTTTTAAAGAGTTATAAAAAACATCATAAACATGCTTGTTGGGATTCACGAAGACGCGAGTATTTTCTGCAAGAGTTATCGAAAGATTTTCTTGAGTCATCTTTACTGATTCGCAATTCCAGACTATTTTCCACAATTCCCGTCTTTGACAACCTATCAATACACCCTTATAGTTCATTTCATTGATTAGACAGGAGAATGCAGTTACCGCACCAGCATCTGCAACTTTGAGACTAACTGAAATAAAAAAACAGCTTTTCATAAATGAATCCAGCTATCCAAATAATTTTTCATTGACAGGAAAATTTTTAAACCGGGTCCATCATTTCGTTGATTTTCCAGAAGACGCAATGAATTGCATTTTTCTTTTCCAAATTTTCCTGGCAGATCAAACGGAACCTGACGCATCCAAGACGCCCGTTCAGGGTGCGGCATTAAAGCCAATACATTGCCCTCCTTATTGTATAATCCTGCAATATTTAATAACGAACCATTTGGATTTACTGGAAAACCACTTTCAATAATTCCAGAAGAATTACAGTATTGAAAAGCTATTAATTCTTTTTCTTGAATGCTATCAACGATGTTCTGATCCGAAGTTGTAAAACGTCCTTCCGCATGCGCAACAGGTATTGGAATAACTTCTTCACTATTAAAGAGAGTACTGAAGCAACCCCTGTTGTTTATGCATCTAACAAAAGCCCAATCACAGTGATATCCAAAATGAGTATCGGTCCGGTTGGATGCTAATGACATTTCCGTGAAACCCAAATGAATGCCTGGTATTAAACCTGTTTCGACAAGGATTTGAGCACCGTTACAGATTCCCAGCACTGCTTTTCCTTTTTGAGATTCGATAAGTATCGACTCCATAATCCGTTTTTTGGCTGCAATAGCTCCAGCTCTGACTCTATCTTGATAACTAAAACCTCCTGGTATGACAAAACCCAGATATTCGGAAAGTGTGTCTGGGTGATTGTTCCATCTAAAAATATCACACGATATTCCTGCTTTTGACAGAGCTGCTGCCGTCTCAAATTCGCAATTCGTACCTGGAAACTGAATAACAGCAACCAGTGATTTGGTTTTATTCATATTCCAAATCCTTCCAAACCATTCCTCCAGCATTCTTGTACATCTTCAATTCGCAGGTCTATGATTGAATTGCCATTAAGCAAGACTTTGATCCTTCCGTCCTTGGTCACCTTACCCCCAACAAATCCATAAGCACCTGTTTCTGAAACCAGCGTTTCAACCTTGTGAAGATACTCGTCTGGTATCTCAAGTATGAAACCACCAGCTTCAGAAAACAGAAAGTGATCTAAAGCGATTTGGATGTTATCACATTTAAAACTAATACCTAATTCTGTCTGATTTCGATCTGACATAAGCATCTCAACTAAGGCAACGATCAATCCCCCATCAGCGATGTCATGACAGGCTGATGCAAAACCATTTTTTATAATATCCA
>JAFGJC010000468.1 GCA_016929305.1 candidate division CSSED10-310 bacterium
GGATACCAAACCGATCAATCATGGTGTGGTCATCGTAGGCTGGGACGATAGCATGTGCGGCGGCGAAGGCGCGTGGATGGTGAAAAACTCCTGGGGGACCAATTGGGGCGATGAAGGCGTTGCCTACATGAAATACGGTACCAGCAAGATCGGCATGCATTCCCAGTGGTTTGAATATTCCGATCACCAGCCGGATCAACCCATGCATTACGGGCTCTTCATGCCGGATACCTCCCTGGATGCCGGCGATATGTTCATTCTGGAAAGACGCTATGGCAACCCCGATGATACGGCGGCGGATGTCTGGGAGTTCCTTTTTCTGGATGTGTACGGTCATTACTGGTTTTACCCCTGTTTCAGTCAGACAATCGACTGGACTGAGCTGTCGGTCGGCGTGGATCAATACCGGTACGATGTCATTCTGGCGTTTGAATGGCCTGAACATGCGGAGGGGCTGGCCGGATTGCGTTTCTGGGGCGGTTTCCTGGATGCGGACACCGGCGGGCTGCTTGCCTGGGATATGGTGGAGTGGGGGTCGTGATGGGAATGGGATCTTCATCGACAGGCGTGATCCTTATATCCCGGAGTGGACGCAGTGATCACTGAATCGGAAATTGCAGAATTTTCGGATATTATCGAAATCTATCCTTTCAAATGTTTCATCGAACGTGCCATTAATTATGCTTCCAGTATGCTTGATCGCAACGATATTTATCTCTATATCAGCAGTGAACACAAGGTTTTCCATAAACTTGATAAGAATGCTGCGCTTACCGAACATCATATTATCATTCCAGAGATGCCGTTCAAATCATTTCCTGAGATAATAAGCATCAGTGAATTTCGTGGTTTTAAACAGATAGTGGTAACCGGAACGGATAGCGTTGTCTGTTATCCGATATGTCTTGATATACGTTTATACGGATTGATGATCATTCCCGACGCCCGATCAGCTTCGACTGAAAAAACGAAGAAGATCAAGCGATTTACGAATGTTATTTCCTATTATCTACAGCGGCACATCATCGAAAAAACACTCCAGAAATCAGGTCGGTCGACAATCATCATGGGTACCCACCCATCGCTTTTTAACCTTCAGGATAAGCTGGAACGCTTATCAATTCTAACTGAACCCGTGCTTATACAGGGTGAAAGCGGATCAGGGAAGGAGATATGGGGTGAGGCGATTCATGCGTTGAGTTTGCGAGCGGATCAGCCGTTTATTGCGGTTAATTGCAGTGCGGTTCCGAGTCAGAATATTCTTCACGACCATTTTTTCGGACACAGACGTGGCGCTTTTACAGGAGCTGTTTATACGACAAAAGGTATATTTGAACTTGCTGATCATGGCACTGTGTTTCTGGATGAGATCGGTGATATCGGATATGAATTGCAGACGCTTCTGTTGCGTGTCGTTGAAAACGGAATCATCCAACGTATCGGAGATGAGTCATTAAAACGTGTTGATATCAGGGTTTTGTCCGCAACACACCAGGATTTGCAGCACCTGGTGAGTAATCACGAGTTCCGGCTTGATCTATATCACCGCATCGCTGTGTTCAATCTTAATATACCCTCTTTGAAGGAACGAATATCGGATATTGAGCATCTATCGGAATATTTGTTATACCGTTTTGCAGATAGCAATCATATTCCAGTCAAAAGATGTTCTGCGGAATCGCTGAAGATACTGAAAACCCATTCCTGGCCGGGCAACGTACGAGAACTCGAGAATGTTCTGAAACGAGCTGCGCTGGAAGCGGAAGGTCCTGTAATCGGGAAGAAGCATATAATTTTCAAGGAATTGCCAATGGAAGTGCGAATCACAGACCGACCTGAACAGATTTACCGGTCGATTGTCGATGGCCGTCAGACATTCTGGACTGCTATACGAGATCCTTTCATTCGGCGCAGCATTACCAAGGATGAGGTGAAAGCGGTGATGGCGAAGGGATACAGTGAAACGGGGAACAATCTTGTAAAACTGAGCAAGCTTTTTGGTATGTCCACTATTGAATACCGGCGTCTGGTGGCTTTTCTCCATCGGCATGGTTTTCGCTAGAATTATTAAAGTCCGTTTTGCGTATATTATATTCTGGAATCCGTATATTTTGAAATGTCTTATTTGTTAAGCTTCAGTGCCATATAACCTCAGAAAAGAATACGAAATCCGTATTATAAATAAAATATGAGAACTTGGCAGAGGAACGTAATTCGTTGTATTATAAAGAAGAATAGCCAATTGTTGAACGATATTTATTTGGCAGCTTATTTGCTTAATATATAATCTCGGTTTTTGTATAAGTGCTGGTTATGATGATGGTTTGAATTCGAATTTCGTTCGCGTTTCTGGATGCCACATTCACCGTTGTTATGGCATTTGTTTGCTTTACTCAGATGTTTGGTGCCTGTGGTATCTGGTTTCGGAGCGCTTTTGGGGAAAGGGGAGAGGTGATGAAGCGAGAGAGTTTGGTTCTGGTGTTGTTTGTAACGATTTTGGGAATATGTACCCTCATAACAGTTAGCAATTTAAAAGCGCAGACATGGACCACATACACAGATGCGAGTTATATCAGTGGTATTGTTATCGACGGTACTGATCTCTGGGCAGGTGCTGACGGCGGTTTGGTCATGTGGGATATTCCTTCAACCACTTATATTAAATATACTGTTTCCGAAGGGCTTGCCGATCAGAATATCAAGGAGGTGTTCATTGATGCTGGTGGAGATATATGGATCGGCACCACGGAAGGTGTGCAACGATTTAACGGATCACTTTGGACGACCTACAACACCTCCAATTCACTGCTTCCTAATAACACGGTTTATTCGATAACGCAGGATTTGAGTGGTACTATGTGGTTTGGTACAGGATCAGGCTGCGCTGCATTTGATGGTGTAACCTGGACCGCTTATACGAATCTTGGTGGTGCCACTGATGTGGCTGTTCGAGGTATTGGTGTAGATTCATTGAACCAGATTTGGACTGCAAATAATCCGAACAGCTATGGCGATCCGGGTGGTGTTTCGAGGTTCGACGGTTCAGTATGGACTCTGTTTGATCCAGATCCCACAACGATAGGGCAGTATTTTTTATCGCTGGCAGTGGATAACAGTGACAATGTCTGGGCGGGGAGTTGGACCAATTGGGTTTTTATGTACAACGGTTCATCGTGGACACATTATGATTCGGGGAACAGTGGGCTGGTCGGGACCAATATCGAAGCGATTTCCGTTGAATCCGACAATACTGTATGGATTGGTAATCACGCTTCCTCCTATAATGCTGCAACCAATGGGCTTACGAAATATAATGGTTCTACATGGACTACATATACCACCGCAAGTTCCGGATTACCCGCTAGTTATGTGTATGCCATTGATGCTCAAGCCGGAACCGTCTACGTGGGAACGAGCCGCCATGGCTCAGCAGCGTATAATGGAGCTGCCTGGTCCTATTATGTAACTACTAACGAACCCCACACAAACTGGATCACACGTATCGATAAAGGTGTTGTCGGCTTGAATGATGACGGTATCTACTTTGGCACCGATTATTATGGCATTGCAAAGATTATTAATGGTATCTGGTCCAGTTATACAACTGCCAACAGCGGTCTTGGGGATAATTATATCAACGATATCCATATCGAAAACGGCACACTCTGGGTAGCCTCCCAGTTCACAGGACTCTGGGAATTTGATGGCACCTCATGGTCGAATTTCAATACCGGAAACAGCGGTCTACTCGGTGATGTCATTCTCTCCATCGATTTAGACAGTGCGGGAACGGTATGGCTCGGTACATCCGGCTGGTCCGGTCCCATGGGTCAGGACGGAGCACTCACTCGGTACGACGGTTCGACATGGACGAGTTATTATCTGGAGAATAGCGGTTTGGTTGACGATGACGGGTTGTATGTCAAAGTGGATTCGAGCGATATCATATGGATTGGCACGGAGGAGGGTGTGAGTAAATTTGACGGTGGTTCAACATGGGTCAATTATACATCTTCCAACAGCAATCTGATCGAAAATCATGTTCAGGCGATTACATTTGATGGTGCCGGCGGCACTTGGTTCGGAACCCGTGGCGGCATCAGTCATATGGACAGCGGGGAGGTTTGGACGAATTACACCACGGCTGACGGATTACCCAGCAATGTCATTCGGGAGTTGATCACAGCTTCATCCGGCGATATATGGGCGGCTAGCGCCGGTGGTATCGCAGTTTATCAACAGGCAATTGGCTGGACAGCTTATACTCAAAGCGACGGACTTGCGGATAACGATGTCACGACTATCGCCGAAGGTGATGGTGGTATATTCTGGATTGGGACGACGCGGAGTGGTATTTCTGCGTTTGATCCGTCTCCAATCGCTACGCCAACGGTTACCCCGGAGCCAACGTCAACACCAGGAACACCGGATATACCGTCCACATCACCACTCGGTATTTTACTGATCCTGCTGATTATGGGAATATCAGTCACTTCCATTCGAAAAAGATAATATCGCCAGGGCTTTTTGAAGCACCTCATCACGGCCTTCGAGTATGCCTTTGGCCGTCCGTTCAACGGGGATATCGGGCTGAAATCCGACCAGATGCAACCGTGAGCCGTCATGTTTGACCACTTCCATACCGGTGAAGATGACCATGTGACCGCTCGGCAGAAGCACGCGGCAGACGCGGCCGTTGGTTCCGGCCGTGGGTTCCCCGGCGATCCGGCCCAGCCGATAATGTTCAACGAATCCCAGAATCGATTCCGCATAGCCGATGGCATGCGCATCTGCAAGAAAGATAACCTTGCCTGTAATATGCGGTTGTTTCGGCTGCAATCCCCAGCCTTCACCTGAATACCCAACGATGTCACGCTGATCAGGATAAATATATTGGATTACACGCATCCAGTCGGTTGATGTATCGGGATTAACCAGGAGATAACTCAATATGTCGTGATTGCCTTTGGGCGTTCCTCGAATATCGAAGATAACTCCTTTTGCTTTCGCGATTTCAGATATACACCGCTCAATTTCCGCCATGCCGACACGGGTCAGGTCCACATAGAAAATATTACCATTCAACATGTCCAAAGACGGTTTTACCGATTCGGATATCATGGCATCGCTTTGCCTGGCGACATCCGTCTCGAGGATGGTATCACCACGCTTCAAACATAGCTTCACGGCAGTACCTTCATTGCCTGATCCGAATTTTTCAAGCGCTTTGACTCGTTTCCATTTTGGGGATCCGGAAATCATTGCCTCCTCATTGACCAGAACTTGTTCCGCAGGGATACCATCCAGGGAAATGATTTCATCGCCGGCGAGAACGGGAATAGTTTCCGCAACAGCGGTTATGATGACACGGCCCTCGATCCAATCCACACGGAACGGCAGACCGGCCTGCTTATAATCCATCATGGAATACACTGCTCCTTGACCATCCTGTATCCTGGCGATCATTTTACGGAGAGTGATTGACAATTCCATATCGGATGTATCTGCAATTGTCATGTGCAAGAAATGCGATAGTTCCGATTCCCAGTCCGGACAGGTCAGATCGCGATAAGGATAGAAATGCTGGATGACATTCCAAAGAATGATAACATCCGCCAGCCGAAGATCTGACGATGTTCCATTCATTTTAGACGGATCAACAGTTTGAAGGGCTGCAAGCAGCGCATCCAGAGATGATTTATCGGTAAACCCAGGTGTTTCGAGGTCACCGGCGTAAACAGTCAATGGTATCTGGAAAGAAAATCCCATACCCGTATCGTATATTATCGCCTCACCGGCTTTCGGTGATGCGTCAAACAAAGGTTCCGTCCGGTATTCGGTCACGCTTTCGATCAGCATACAGCGATCACCGTGATGCGGATTGTCCGCAACATCCCGGCACCCGTAACCGGGGCAGCTCTTGGACCAGGCAGTTATCCAGGGATCGCCGCCGTCCTCAAATCCGGGATTTGGAATAGCGATCGCTTTCCATTCACCGCCAGATTCCCGGGAATACAATTGCCAGTCATCAATCCAGGTCTTGCCGCATCCCGCTAAAAAAGCACCATAATTGAGTCGCAGCGAGTCATCGGCAACCGGTCCCTCGATAGTATAAACCTGCCATTCTGAAGCTGTTATCGGCCGATCCTGCATATTATCGAAAAATCCCATCTGTTTGTTTTCACGGTCAACTCTCAGCCAGAGTTGTCCCTGGTTGCCGGTTCCGGAAACCCCGGCGCGAACATAAGCGGACAGTTTCACTTCTTTGCCGCGCAGCGCTTTGGCGTCAATATAATGGGAAATACCGCCGAATCCGAGTCCTTCCGTAACAACCTCCGTTTTCCGGTTCAGGCGAACGCTCTGATAAATTTTAGTTCCGGTGCATCCCGCCGGGCCCTTATACTGCCATGCCA
>JAFGJC010000469.1 GCA_016929305.1 candidate division CSSED10-310 bacterium
CATCTCTAAATAAAATCGTCTTAGTTGGACATTTTTCCACGCACGCCATGCACTCTGTGCATTTATCCGGATTGATCCGGGAAATGAATGGTTTATATTCGATCGCGTCAAACTGACACGCTTTTTCGCATAATTTACATCCGATACACCCGACACTGCAGTATTTTTTAACATCCGCTCCCTTATCGGCCGACTTACATGCTACATAGACTCGCTTATGGTACGGCACCAGTTCTATGAGTTGTCTCGGACAGGTTTTAATACAAATGCCGCAGCCTGTGCAGGTATCTTCATCAACCACCGCAAGACCCCGAATCATCCGGATACTGTCGAACGGGCAAGCCTGAGCGCAATCTCCATACCCAAGACATCCACTGGGACAAACCAGATCGACCGTGTTTCCTATGACTGCAGCAGAACATGCATTAATACCCAGATATTTGCCTTCATGTAAGCTGTGAGCACCACCCTGACACATAATCCTTGCGACATTTCGTACTGAAACATCCACTTTCAGGCCTAGCATTTCGGCAATCGCTTTCATGGTCTCAGCTCCCGCAACAGGGCATCTGATCTCCGTATTTTTCTGATTGACCAGATCCTCTGCAAAAGCTCTACAACCGGCATATCCGCAGCCTCCACAATTTGCACCGGGAAGCAATTCCTCAACGTTATCAATCATTGGATTTTCTTTAACAGCAAATTTCCTTGAGGAAATAAAAAGAATTATCCCCGCAATAAACGCTATTCCTCCAAGACTGATCCCTGTTATGACAATCACATCCATTTGCCACCTCTTCGATATTGCTGACAGTACCCCGATTTATCTCCGGCAAAAGTTCCCGTTTAAAATACCGACTTGGCCTTACAAAGTAAATGCCAGAAATGTAAGCAACCCCAGGATCTTTAGCCGATCCTTTCAAATATCGTTTATTTTATCGAATCTCTTGCCAGATAAAAGCTTAAAATGCTAAACAAAGGATGCGGATTCAGCCATTAATCCATAAAAAATAGTTATAGGAAACTCGTTGATTGTTTTTAATGGCAAAGACAGGAGGATAAGATGCTGGATTTAACAACAAACTATCTGGGAATGACATTACGAAATCCACTCATTGTTGCCAGCTGCAGTCTGACAAAATCACCGGATCAGGTTGCGAGATGTGAAGCGAACGGTGCAGGAGCCGTCGTGTTAAAATCACTGTTCGAAGAACAGATACAAATGGAAATTCAGGAAATCATGGATTCCGCTCAATCTCAATGGCATCCGGAAAGTTACGACTACATCCGGCAGACAAAGATGGAATTTGGAGAGGAAGAATATCTGGATATCATCAGAGAATCCAAAAAAGGCACCTCCATTCCCGTCATCGCAAGCATCAACTGCTTTTCTGCAAAGGGATGGACGGATTATGCGAAACAGATCGAAATGGCTGGAGCGGACGCCATTGAACTGAACATCGCAACGATGCCAACAGATCCATCCCAAATGGCCAGCGAAGTGGAACAGCATTACTTTGCCATTGTTGAGGAAGTCAAAAAGCGGGTAACTTTACCGATCGCTGTGAAAATTGGACCTTATTTTTCCTCCCTGCCCAATTTCGCAGCGGGATTGACACATAGAGGCATATCGGGTTTGGTATTTTTTAATCGTTTTTATCAATTTGATGTCAATACTGAATCGTTACAGGTAACTGGAGGTAACCGTTTCAGTGATTCGACAGAAACAAGCCTTCCGTTACGATGGATAGCTCTACTTGCCGGACGGATCAAATGCGATCTGGCCTCTTCTACCGGTATTCACGAGACTGGGGATATAATAAAACATCTTCTTGTCGGCGCATCCGCCGTACAGGTCTGCTCCTCATTATACATCAACGGACTTTCGCATCTAAAAACCCTCACCGAAGGTTTAACCGACTGGATGCTGTTTCACGGATTCGACTCAGTCGATACATTTCAGGGAATACTCAGTTTGCGTCACAGCAAACACCCGGAACATTTTACACGCATGCAGTACATAAAAGCTCTTGTTAATATCGAATAAAATTCGATCCCCATTAAAAAAAAACCGCCGTCGATGACGGCGGTAGTGATTACAAAATTGAAACAATTCAGGGCATCGGTCCGAATCCAAACGTTATGGAATCATAATCACCGATAACATTACTGAATGTTTCATCAAGAACCGCTGCAAAGATATGGATGTCATCCCACTGACTCATTCCCGTATCCGGCCAGACAAATTCCGGGAAAACCTCTATTGTGCTGGATCCGCTGGGAACATCGATCCACGCATAATCGATATCGGGCAGTTTAGACCAGGTCGGATAAAACCAGAAATCACCTGTTCCCAACCCAATGAGAGCAAAGAAAGGAGCATTCATTAGCGGTTCATACGAGTTGCAAATATTCGCCGTAACGAAGAAGGTTTCACCCGGTGACACATACGTATCGGGAATGGTCAACGTGACCTTGAAGTCCTGACATTCATTTCGGGGGTCAATCCGTGCGAAAGATCCATCCGGAAGTTGAACATTCAGAAACAGGGTCCCATCGGATTCAGTAACGGCAAAAACATTTGCCACTGTTGAAGCAGGAAGCGAGGGAACATCAAAGATCACATCAGGAGAAGCGTCATTGTCGGCATCAAATCCCAGAGTGTACGCTGCTGAGGGCACATCGATGTAATCCCCGGATTCGCCGAAAGCGAGATCGACCCATAGCGGTGAGGGTTCACCCATCCCGGGGATCACCCAAATGTCGACTTCCCCGACACCAACCGCCGTGTGAACTGCTCTCAAGCGGATCTGATCCATATCTGGATCTGTATTATCGTCAACCAGAGCCATAGCGGTTATCGAATTGACCAGATTGTAAGCTGCTGCCGTATAATCCATACCGGGTTCAAGATTTAGATCCTTTATCTCCAGCACACTGGATTCAACACCTGCTCCCGAAGGAACAACATCAAACGTGTACGTTCCGGAGTCCAGCGTCAGATAGTCTGTACCTGTTGGAAACTCAAGAGACTCAACAGCTTTTATGGATTTATTCACCCATATATCTACCGGAGGTGCATCGGGAGACAAATGGGCAACTCGAATTCGGGATGGTTGCCGTGTGTCAATCCGTACAGTGGAGCCGTCCTGAAAATAAGCGTTTAGGAAAACAGCGCCGGAGGTATCCAAAACAGCATAGATATTAGCAATTTTGTCTGGCTGTATAAAAGGAGTATCAAACACCAAATCCGGAATCGCGTCGTTATCGACATCAATTCCCAAGGTATAAGCACCTGGAGCAATTTCCAGCGCATCTCCAGTTTCACCGAAACCCAAATCTACCCAGAGCGGTGATGGTTCGCCCACCTCGGGAATCACCCAGATATCGACTTCACCGACACCATCCGCGGTATGAATTGCTCGAACTCTGATGTTGTGTCCTGACGTGTCCGTTCGGTCATCAACAATAGCCAGCGCGCTGAGGTTTTCTGCAAAGCGATATGCTGCCGCACTGTACGCTGTACCCGATTCAAGAACAAGATTTTCTATTGTCAGCACACTATTCTCAATGCCGGCACCGCGGGGTACGACATCAAAGGTATAAGTTCCCGGAGTAACGTCCAGATATTCCGTACCATTCGGGAATGGCAGATTCTCAATGACCTTTGCCGTTTTATTAGCCCATATGTCAACGGCAGGCGCATCTGGTGACAAATGAACAATCCGTATTGATGCCATATCAGGGGGATCAATGGGGGGCTGATCATGTCTAATTTCTTTAAACATTTGATCGTGAACTTCATTGTTTAATGTGGCCTTTGCGGCAAATTGAATGGCAATCAACATTCCAAATACAGCCAAAGACAAACCCAAAACATTTCTTATTTTCATGACTTCCTCCTTCCAAAAGAATTTCAGATTTTCAACATCAGGAAATCAGATGAGGGTCAAAATGATTTCCTAATCGTTAATTTAATCGCTTGTCCTATATTTGTCAACTATTTATTTGGACAATATTTATACAAACCGGGGACGCGTATTGTAATTTATTGAATATAAATACTATTTTTATCGCGCCACTCGGTCTGTTTTCACATTGTTTATTGACAAAACTTAGACAAACAGTTAAATTATTGGTGCGATGAGTTATGTTGAGTTTCCGATCAAGGTTGTGTCGAGGCGCACTGGTTTGACGGCGCATGTGATTCGAGCATGGGAGCGCCGTTATGGAGCAGTGATGCCCAGAAGGACGGACACCAATCGAAGGTTGTACTCGGATGAAGATATCAAACGTCTGATAATGCTTAAACAGCTTGTAGAGAGAGGAAACAACATCAGTCAAATCGCATCTCTCGATAACGATACACTGATGGACATGCTCGGCAAATCCCAATGGTCTGGACTACCCATGAATGGCTCAAACTCATACAATTACAAATCCAAACAGTTGATAGATGCCGTGTTGTCCGCTGCGGAAAACATGGATGCAGATGCGATAGAAAATAAGCTTAACAGGGCTATGGTGGAACTTGGGCGCAAGGAGTTTATTGATCAGGTTGTAATGCCGCTGTTGACCTCTGTTGGAGATGGATGGCGATCCGGATCCCTGCGTATCGCTCACGAACATCTTGTGTCGGTTGTTTTGAGAAATCTTTTAGGAACTTTAAGAGAATCCATTGCTGGTGATCAATCGTCTCCGTTAATTGTTATAACAACTCCAATGGGTCAATTGCACGAACTCGGAGCGCTTGCGGCGGCTATCGTTGCGCAATCCGAAGGGTGGCGAGTTCAATATTTGGGTCCCAATTTACCTGCAGAAGAAATTGCCGGTGCCGTCCGACAAATGGATGCCAGGGCGGTAGCGCTGAGTATTGTCTATCCGCCGGACGACCATTATCTTATCGATGAATTAAACAAACTTCGGTCCACTATACCTCCCGAAACAGCGCTTTTTGTCGGTGGAAATGCCGCCAGGAACTATGATTCTGTTTTAATACACACTGGAGCGTTGAGACTGGAAAATTTTCAGGAATTCCGGGAGCAACTTGCTCGGATTCGACATCTTTGAAAGGTAATTATTGGTCATGTTACCAACGTTTTTAAAAAAAAGCTTTATGTTTCTGGCATGCATCATCGTCTGTCAGGCAGCTGGTTGGATTGGTTCCCTGGCCACTATTCCTGCAATACCTACATGGTACGCCGCTCTTAAGAAACCGGTTTTTACGCCGCCAAACTGGATCTTTGGACCCGTTTGGACAACACTTTATTTCCTGATGGGCGTATCGTTATTTTTGGTGATAAACCAGCAGACTCGCTTATCGAAAACACCCTCCCTGATTCTTTTTGGAATACAACTCATTTTGAATGTCACATGGTCATTTGTTTTCTTCGGCATGCAGGCACCCGGTCTGGCACTTATCGAAATTCTCCTTCTCACTGTAAGCATTGGCGCAACGATTCTGTTTTTCATGGAACTGTCGTCCTTGGCTGCATATTTATTAGTCCCCTATCTTCTCTGGGTCATCTATGCTTCTGCATTGAATACGGCTATCTGGATATTAAATCGCTGATATTGCGCATTTTAAATATTTGAAACATGAGGAAAGACGCAATTGTCGCAGATTTTAAACCATCCGTTGCTTTTGACACGTGATCTGAGAAATCGATACGCTTCATTATTCCAGATTTCCCCAAGAGTGTTATCAAGAAGATTTCCCATCGTGTGAAAATAACAAAACAATGATGGCATTACTGAACCATCCGGATAGATAAACGTCATTCGCCAGAATAATTGGCATACTCTTCGTTTTACCGGAGGTGGCATATTGCCGAAATAATACGATTCATATCCCCAGCGACTCCAATCGGGTTTCTCTTCAAACGCATTTTTGCCATAGGGTGATAAGATTTTTTTCGCCTCTGCAATTGACGAGCCCAATAATTTCGGATCAATAGATCTCATATCCAGAGACCCCCCCCAAGTCCAGTGAATGTGGTCATATGCATTTTTGACTGAGCTATTGTGTCTCTCAATCATCTCTTTTGAAAACTTGACGGGATGTTGAATCACAAGTTTTGTAATGCCAAGCGAAACAAGCCATTTGGCAGTTCGCGGAATATCGAAATAGTTATCTGGAGTAATTGTGTATACCGCCGTAAAAAACGGAATTTTTGATCCTTTTCGGGACTTGATGCGCCAAGATTGTTTCAGTGCAGACTCGAACCTTTCGAAATTTCCTTTTCCGCGAACCCTGTCAAACACTTCTCCTATGCCGTCAATGGAAACATAGACCATTATCAATCCCGCATCGATCAGTGATTCCATCAACTCTGCCAACAGCAAACCGTTGGTCATGATTCCGCTAAACAAACCGTGTCGTTTGGAAATGCGTTCGATGATGTCAGGAAGATATGGATAAAGAGTCGGTTCGCCGCCACCAATCAGCACATTGGGACGGATTTCGGCAATGCGATCTGAAATGACAATTATTTCTTCGCGGGTTCTCTCGTGGTTGAACATCGTTCCCGTTGGAAGTCTGCTCGGAACAGCCAGATTTTCACGAAGCCCACACATAATGCAATCCAGGTTGCATCTAAGTGTGGGGATCAAACACACCGTATGGGGATAAAAACTGACGCCGTTAGAATAGTTCACATCAATACCCAATCTTCCAATCATTCGCCGAAATCTGTTTCGAACGATATCGGGAGATCTGGAAATGCGTTCGATCTTATCTAACACGTTCCTGAAGACCACTCCTGAACTCTACCTTAATTCCTAAACTTTTTATCTATCATTTATCTGTTTTCTGACGGATGCGTATCAGATTCGGACAGGCAGTATCCCAAAATCGGACATACTTAATAAATTTCTGTATATGTTCACCCATTTTGAAACAATGTTACCACGTTTCTTTTGGCATTCGAATTGCAGAACGAACGTGTGCCCATAACCTCCAAATTATCTGTGATGGTGCGGCGGAATAATGAATGCTTATCGTGTAATTGAGTTGATAGACATTGTGAAGGTGCATAATAAAAATATGTTTATTGGGTAATTACATGGGGGGGAGTATTCTTATCTTTTCCGCCGCACCACTCATCCCGCTCAAGCCCGGCTTTCGTTACCAGCAGCGAGTTATCACCTGCATTTGTTTTGTTAACTGGCTTCATGCGAGATACTTCTGATATGGTTACAGGAACACCAACGAAAGGATAAATATGAAATTCCTAATGAAGATATCGATAATGTTCATTTTGACAGGCATGACTGCATTGTGTGGCAGCATCGACAATTCAACCGACACTATCGGAACTTTTTCCATTGCTGCTTATGATCCAGATGTCGAAGAGCTTGGTGTCGCGGTTCAATCGAAATTCCTGGCGGTCGGTGGAGTCGTCCCTTTCGCAGAATCCGGCAGCGGTGCGATTGCTACGCAAGCCTGGGGCAACACCTCCTATGGAACCGAGGGTTTGATATTGCTCGAAATGGGTATTTCACCTGAAAAAGTAATCGATATCCTGACCGCCAAAGATGATGGCAGGGATTTTCGGCAAATTGGCATTGTGGATGCGAATGGCAATTCATCCGGTTATACCGGTGATAAGTGCTCGCCATATGCAGGCCATCACGCCGGGAA
>JAFGJC010000470.1 GCA_016929305.1 candidate division CSSED10-310 bacterium
CTTATATTCCTGTTTTGCGGGAAGCTTAAAATCTTCGAGTTTTTCTTCATTTACGGTCGCAGCCTGTACATTGATAGGAATATCAAGCCACACTGGTCCGAAACGACCGTTCGTTGCCTCATAAACAGCTCTGTCTAGATGATATTTTATTGATTCAGGATCTGTAACCATCACTGCATATTTTGTCAGGTGCTTTACCACACTTATAATATCCACTTCCTGATCCCCTAGCTGCCGTAATGGGATATCAGGACAACTTGCTATAGTTGTCGCAAACTTGACCTGTCCGGAAATATATAATACCGGAACGCTGTCAGTCCATTGGCCGAAAACACCGTTAAGGGAGTTTAGTCCCCCTGGACCAGTAGTAACGTTCACTACTGCAAGTTTCTGATCTACTCGAGCATATCCTTCTGCTGCTATTGCACTTGCCTGTTCATGATGATTGCACAGATAAGGAATATATTTACCGAAACTGTTATTCAGATGCATCGCTCCGCCGCCGGAGACCAGAAAGATATTGTCGACCATATATTTTTCTTTTAAGTACTTTGCGATAAAATCTGAAACCTTAATATCAGCCATTCGAACTCTCTTCAAAAAAATCAATTATCAATTCCATAGCTTCATTCTCTGAAACATCATTTACTTTTACGGCGGCATAATCATCTACAAGCATCACCAAAGCCAAACCGTTTCCCGTGTTTTTTTTATCCTGTTTCATCGCTTCAATAGTCTTTCTCACGTCAATTTTAATTTTACTCAGGTCAGCTTTCAATATCGGTAAAAGCACATTATCCCTTATATATTGTTCGTTTTCGGAGTTCAAAAGGCCTCTTTGCTTTGAGGCTTTATTGGCGATTATCATTCCGACAACAACCGCCTGACCATGTGATATCGCGAATCCGGTGGAGCTTTCAATTGCATGACCGAAGCAATGTCCATAATTCAGCATGTTTCTTTTTCCGGTATCGAACTCATCCTCTTCTATATACGATTTTTTGATATTCAAACAGTTTTGTATCATATCCAATACGGTTTCATCGTCGATATCATCTATTTTTTTCAATGAACCGATAAACAATTCTGTACTTGATTTTCCATCAAGAAGATGGAGTTTTGCCATTTCTCCAACTCCCGAATAATAATCCAGTTTTTCAAGGGTGCGTAAAAAAGATGTATTTATATGTATCGAAGATGGTGGATAAAACGTTCCAACAAGATTTTTGAAATGCTTAAAATTTAGTGAAGTCTTTGCACCAATACAGCTGTCTACCTGTGCAAGAAAGGTTGTTGGAATAAAAATCCAGTTAATACCTCTATATAAAGACGAGGCTACAAAACCGGTAATATCCTGAATTATTCCTCCACCGATAGAAACCAGATTCATATTCTTACGTGGAGCATACGACATTATTTTTTCATATAGTTCACATACTGTGTCAATATTCTTCTTTTCCTCAACAGCCTGTTGTGTGATCACCCTGTCTGCTGGAAGAACAGAAAGAGAACCTTTCCTATGAAGACCCCAAACCTTTTCATCAATTACAAAAACTGAATTTGGCAGTTCTGCAAGACTGGAAAGATAACTTCCGTTTTTCTCAAAATGAGCTGTGTAATCTTTCAAATTTGATCTAATAATGATATCACTCATACGCAGGAAAATCCCCCATCTGCAAATATCGTCTGTCCAGTAATAAATGAATTCTTCTCGGAAGCGAGAAAATAAACCGCTTCAGCAATCTCTTTTGGTTCAGCAAACCTTTTGATCGGTAATGTTTCAGCTAACTGCCTCATCTGTTCAGGTGAATTATTCCTGGATGTCATTTCTGTATTCACAAATCCCGGTGCAACCGCATTGACAAGTATATTGAATTTTGACAGTTCCACCGCCACAGAAACCGTCAATCCGCTTATACCGGATTTTGCAATCGAGTAAAGAATCCTTTTTTCTTTAGAAAACTCACACCAGATAGAGGAAATATTTACAATTCTTCCGTAATTATTCTTTTTCATACCCGGGGTGATATAACGGATAAGCTGAAGTTGCGATATTAAATTGACCTGAATCATATTCATGATACTTTCATCATCAATTTCATCTATAGATGCGAGATTATTAACACCGGCATTATTTATTAGAATATCGATATTGCAATCAAGGGAATCAACATATTCTTTAATGCTTGAATTTGAAGATAAATCCATCTCCGACCGTGAGGGAGAGAAAACGGCATTGCCGTTTTTCTCAAAAACATACTTAATTGCTTTCCCTATACCCCGTGATGCGCCGGTTATCAGAGCATTACTCATAGACCCCACCGGCATCTTCAATTAACTTCTTGTATCGTGTCTCAAGCATCACAATACGTTGAGCATCTTCGTTATGAATCATGCCGTAAAAATCGCGTTTATTCTTAAGCCACATCAGTTCAAAACCGACAGCTTTTAGAATACCTTTATCAGCATCCGGATCTGCGACGGCTTTCTGTGCATCAAATACTACTTTCCTTGTTTCAAATTTATAAAGAGATTTTTCAGGAAGTTTTTTGAAAAAAGGGAGGGAATGAGCTGATACTCCGCCACCGATCACCAGTTTTTTTCCGTTATTCTTCACTTTAACAGCAATTTCATTAGCTATCTGGAATATCTTATCAGAATTGACATCTTCACGAGTGAGTCCCATTGATCCGGTCATATCAACACGACCGAGAACAACACCTGTTAGGTCTATAGCTTCATCAATTGCCAGAATAGCATCAATATTGTTATAGCCGGTTATTGTCTCGATATTGACGAAGAAACTCACTTCCTCCCTTTCGTCTTTTGGAAAAGCAAGCTTTGAAGCCTGAATATATTTTTTTAAAGCATAGGCACTTTCAATCATCGGGGCTACGATCGCATTCACACCGATAGTCCTGGATTCGTACATATCTTTCAGCGCCTCACAACCGCCAATTTTTATTGTCAGATCAAGACCGGCACGAGTGATAACCTCTTTTAATCGCAGGGCTTCTTCCATGCGAGTTCCCTCTGCTTCAAACTCAGCCTTTACCCCAATAACATGATGATTTTCGCGAAGATCAATCAATGTTGACAACATGTTTTTTTCTAATTTGTTCATATAACTTACCTCAAATTATCATATTGAAATTAAAAAGTCCTGATCATATTGTGCAATTTAATAGCTGGATTGTTCAAACTGTTCAATCTGTTTCCGACAGATATCACGGGCATCATCTCCAGAATTATATGCCTTAGTCCATTCAATTATTTTCGTAATTGCCGTATCAAGATTCCATCTCGGATGCCACCCCAGCATATTCTTTGCCTTTGAGCAGTCAAGTTTCAAATAATTCGCCTCATGGGGATGTTCTCCCTTGTCAACTTCATAAGTAGCACCTGGCCATTGGCCACATAATCTTTTTACAATCCATTCCACTTCTTTCGCATCGGAATCATCAGGTCCGAAATTCCATCCATCAGCAAATTCGATCCTGCCTGTGAACAGTTCCTTTGCAAGCATCAGATAACCGATAAGAGGCTCAAGAACATGCTGCCATGGACGAATGGAATATGGATTTCTGATTTTTACTGGTTTATTTTCAGCAATTGACCTGACAATATCAGGGATAAGTCGGTCAGTTGCCCAGTCTCCTCCGCCTATGACATTCCCGGCCCGAACAGAGGCAACACCGACAGAATGCGTCTTTCCATAATCTTTCGGATTGAAAAATGAACTCCTGTACGAAGCAGTCACAAGCTCTGAACATGCTTTCGAATTCGAATATGGATCATATCCTCCGAAGGGTTCATTTTCTCGATATCCCCAGCACCACTCACGATTTTCATATACTTTATCAGTAGTGATATTGACAAAAACCTTTACAGATCGTGTTATTCTTACAGCTTCGAGGATATTGGCTGTCCCCATAACATTAATATCATATGTCTCGACTGGCCGTATGTATGAATCCCGAACAAGAGGCTGTGCTGCCAGATGGAAAACGATCTCGGGGGAAGATTCTGCCATGATTTTCTCGAGACTTTCACTATCCCTGACATCAGCAATGAATGTATCCGTAATTTCATCCACTTTAGCTGATTCAAAAAGGGATGGATTCGTCGGTGGTGTTAGCGAATACCCTGTGATTTTTGCCCCCATTGCAGCCAGCCAGATAGAAAGCCATGATCCTTTGAAACCCGTGTTTCCAGTTACAAATATTTTCTTATTACAATAGAAATCTCTCAAGCTTACCATATTTTCCACGGAGCCTCATTCGCATTCCAGATTTGCTCAAGTTGATGTTTGTCTCGAAGAGTATCCATCGGTTGCCAGAATCCCCTATGCTGAAATGCATCAAGATGACCTTCTTTAGCAAGAGTTTCCAGTGGTTCTTTCTCCCACATTGTAGAATCACCGTCAATATACTGAAATACATCAGGTTCAAGAACAAAG
>JAFGJC010000471.1 GCA_016929305.1 candidate division CSSED10-310 bacterium
AAATAACACTTCGTGGCAATGTTCTTCCGGTCGGGGGTATTAAAGAAAAAATACTTGCCGCCTATCGAAGCAATATTGAAATGGTGATTTTACCGAAGCGAAACAAAAAAGATCTCGATGAAATACCGGAATACGTAAAGAAAAAATTGAATTTTAAATATGTTGAAACTATCGATGATGTACTGAAGATCGCATTTCCAAAAGTTGAGGAAATCTAAACTCTCAATGCGACAAGAGCGCGGAACAGCTTAAAACGCTGTTCTACCTCTGAACCGGTTATTTCTGCGAGTTTCCACGGACCAAACGATGTGATATTGAAGGATGCCATCACCGATCCATAAATCATGGCTTTTTTAAGAGTCCCAGTCGTTACCTTTCCCGAACGGGCTAAAGATCCCATGAACCCGCCTGCAAATGAATCTCCCGCACCGGTTGGATCAACAACAAGCGATTCCGGATAACCAGGCACATAAAACCACGATTTATCATGATACATTAGCGAACCGTATTCGCCCCGTTTAACGATAACTGTTGACGGTCCCATTTTTTGTACTGAAGTTACAGCTCTCGTTATATTAATCTCACCAGAAAGCATCCGGATCTCATTTTCATTTATTATCAGTAACTGGACGTGCTTTAAGGTTTTTCGAAGCATTTGCAGATAGCCGTCAATCCAGAAATTCATTGTATCCAGAGCAAAAAGCTTGGCATTTTCTATTTGTTCAATAACGCGGAGCTGAAGCTCAGGGTGAATATTACCCAGGAAAACCCATTTTGAATTTCGATAATGGCGGGGTATGACCGGGCTGAAATTTTGAAAAACGTTGAGTTGGGTATCTAGAGTTCTGGCTTCGTTCATCGAACCGCTGTATTCCCCTTTCCAGCGGAAAGTTTTACCTTTGGAAATTTGAATTCCCGTTATGTCGATTTGGTTTTTCATCAACAAGTTTTTATAGGTTTCCGGGAAATCTTCGCCAACAACACCGACGACATTTACCGGAGAAAACCGTGAAGCCGCCAGGGAAAAATATGTCGCTGATCCACCAAGCATCTCGTTATGCTGCCCTGTCGGTGTTGTTACACTATCAAGAGCAATCGAACCGACAACTAGTACTGACATACGTCTCATTCCTCCTTTACATTGCAGTTTAACTCAAATAATCCTTGAGTTTTCTGCGTGATGCCACACGCTTTAATTTTTGGATAGCTCGTTGCTCAATTTTTCTTATTCGCTCTCGAGTTAATCCATATTTATTGCCTATTTCCTGTAATGTTTTTGGTTTGCCATCAAACCCATAGTGCATTTTCAATATTTCAGTTTCTCTGTCATCAAGACACGCCATCAACAACTCCACCTCATCAGCAAATGCATCTTCCATCACCTGGTCTTCAGCGGAAACTGTTTCATAGTCCATTAGATCTATAAATTTTAAAGATTCATCTTCGTTATCAGAATGTGGTTCAATGGGGAGTGAAGCGCGGGTAGTCCGAAGTAAATTCTCTATCTCATTTTCAGGAATACCCATTGAATCTGAAAGTTCAGTGATTGTTGGCTCATGCCCTAACTCCTGTGTCAATGTCTGGATTCTTTTATTAATACTGCTAAGTAAATTGGCTTGACTTTGCGGAAGTTTAACAATTCCAGACTTTGCTGAGATGGCATAAAGAATAGCCTGACGCACCCACCACACAGCATAGGTAATGAATTTGACACCCCGTTCTGGATTGAACCGCTTGGCAGCCTCAATGAGTCCGATTGTACCTTCATTGATAAGATCTTCCAGGGGCATGCCTGATCCGAGGTATTTTTTTGCTATAGAAACAACAAATCTGAGATTCGCTTTTACCAGTTCCTGGATCGCCGATTCGTCTCCCTCCTGAATTCGACGAGCGATTTCAGCTTCTTCCTCCTTGTCAAACATTCTGTATTTATTTATTTCCTGTAAATATTTCGAGAGGGAATTCTGATCTTCCATTGGCTTGTCAGTCCTCATGACGTTTCCTTATCATCCGATCTTTTTTCTATATGTATTACCGTTTTATAGGGAGATTTGATTAGGATACTTTCGAATCGATTCCGCAATTCCTCATCGCTTCGACATAATTCCTCCTGAATGTATCGAATTAATGTTTTAAATTCAGCCTGCATACTTTCAATTTCGCGTTTAAGACGCAGAATGATTTCTGTTCCCGCAATATTTACTCCCAGTTCGCGTGTCAGGGTAATAACACGGCGTATATCATCGATATCATCTTCGGAATAAAGCCTGGTATTCCCGTCTGAACGGGATGGTTTGATCAACCCTGATCTTTCATAATTCCGAAGTGTTTGGGGATGAATATCAAGTATTTTCGCGATTGCTGAAATCAAGTATTTAGGTTCATCGCGTTCGGGTTTCAATTTGACCTCACTCTCCTAACAATTGTGTAACGACACATCGATGCCGGGATTTGTTATCGAAATCCAGCAGTAATATCTGCTGCCACGTCCCAAGTATAAGACGATTACCTTTTACGGGAATGGTAATATCCGGTCCGATCAAAGCTGCACGGACGTGGGAATGTCCATTACCATCATGCCATTTCAGATTGTGATGGTAGGATATCGTTTCTGGAGCCATCCGATCAATTGCCAATTGGAGATCTTTTACGGCGCCCGATTCAAATTCGATAGTCGTAAGTCCGGCAGTAGCACCGGGGACAAAAACAACGGCAATGCCATTGATGAGTCCAGATTCAGTAATGATCTTCTGGACATCTGATGTGATATCTACGGCATGGCCATGACCTTTAGTTTGAATATGAATCTCGGCTGTATGAACAATCATGCACGATTCGCATCAAAATTATTGGGATGCAGACGGTTTAGATTTTGGAAACATGGAACCGAGTACACCGGAAAGATCCATCACGGAAGTGCTGGTATCGCCCGTCGGGATTCCCCAGACTTGGAAGCTTTCGCCCAGATGTTTCGCAAATTCCATTCGCACCAGCTGTTCAGCACCGTTTCCGGACAATGCTTCTACCAGTGCTTTTTGAGCTTTAGCCTGAGCCAGCCCGACCTCTTCAATACCCAACGCTTCACGCTGTTTTGCATATAGGTTTGCATCAGCCGATAACTCGATTTTTTTAGCTTCACCCTGGGCTTTCTTTACCATCGCCAATCGTTCACCTTCTGCTTCAGCTTCCGTTTTCTTCGCAAGTTCTTCTGCTGCCAGACGCTGTTCCACAGCAATACGCTTCATTTCAATTGCAGCCTGATACTCCTCGGTAAATTCAAATCTTCTGAACAGAATCTCCGTAATAATCAATCCAAATTCCGTTGTCCCGGTTTGTGTTTCAGTACCGCTATTTACAAGTTCTCTTATTTCTTTTGCTACTTTCTGCCTTGTTCTTCCATCATATATTTCTTCCGCTGAATATTCGCCAAGTTTGTTATTGATCAGGGATCGTACGGTGGGTCGCACTATATTCGTAATAAACGTTTTTCCATATCGGCGGTGAAGTTCGGGAAGTTTTTCGAAATCCAGTCTATATCGAACAGTCACATCAATCCAGGCTTTTTGACCGTCTTTTGTTTTAAAAGAAACATCATCGCGACCTCCATCCTGATCCTGGAACATGTCATAGTGCATTTCCTGTACCGGATAAATATCAACGATGGTTAGATGCGGAATATTTATATACAGACCGGGTTCGAGCGGTACGGGAACAATACCCTGTTTGAACCAACCGCTCTTTCCAAATCCCTGTCCAAAACCCAGCATATTCGTTCGGACACCACCTTCCTGCGGTCCAACCTCAGAACATCCAAAAATAAAACCGATGATAGCGATGACTACAATTACAATCAGTATTGAAAGTTTTCTCATGATCACCTCTCTTTTAATTCAATCATAAACTATCCTGCAATTCAGGAACACTTTCAGGATGTGTATAATTCCCGGGAAAAAATGACGGATCCATATGCTCTTTTCTTAAATGAACAGTCTGAATATCATCTTTGGTTCTGGGTTCGCCGTCTGCACCTTTGCTGCTGAGCATGTAACCTTCCGCTGTTTTTGTATACACAACAAGATTGCCCCAGCTGTCAGTCAAGTCATCATCGGATAAATAGCCGTTTTCAACAAACTCATTGGAAAAATCGGGATATTGATTGTAAATCAGTCGATAAGTAGAAAGCGCAAACTGTATTTGATCCATTTTTGCTTTAGTCCGTATTTTATGCTCTGTTTCCAATCCCTGCCATTCAAACATGAGGAAAAGTCTGAAAGGCATAAGCCATAAGAAAATCAAAAGCACTATGGCAACACCCGGAATAATCAAATACTTCAGTTTTTCCTGGATTACCTGTAGATGTGAATGCCATTTTGTAACCATCTCTGATTTCGGCTTCTCCGGCACAGGAATGAGGACAACGCCCAAGTCTTCCAGATCCACGAGAGCTTGGTAACTGTAACCAGGAAACTGATGACAGCTTTGAACGATTTCATTAACCGTGAACAGACCATTTACATAGTTATATACTCTTTCCTGCAATGCAGACAACATAATGGTATTGTCAGGCAGCTGTTTTTCGGAAACTTCCGCACGTTCCGGAACAACTCTGATTTCCGGAATTAAACGGGGAATTGCGTCAAAATCAGGAATCTGCTGCTTGATCCAATCCCATGTTTTCAGGAAAGTGTCGCCCGTTTCTGCATATTCCATTAAATCAATGGGGCGAGCAGTCTCCCTATCATAAGTAACATTCTCCTCCGATCTGAAAACAAAGAATCCATGCTGCCAAATAAAACATGGAAAAATAATCAATAGCATCTGATCTTCCAAAACATCCATAAGTTGTTCCAGATTGACCAAATTTTCTTCCAAAGCAAGATATCCGAATTTTCTGAAAACGTTGTTCTGGACATCCAGTAGATGCAACAGTTTTTCCTCTGTAAGTAATCCTCTTTTGCATAGAAGCTGCCCTATCCGAATTTCCTCCTGTGGATAATGTGATTCTGCTCCCACACATAACCCAAACTCAAATACCATGACAACGGTATCAGTTTCACCTTGAATCGTCAGAACTCCAGTAGCCTTATCAAGAACGATTTCTTTGACAAGTTGATAAAACAGATGGTCCCGAAGACTCCCTTCCAAAGGAAAATTCATCAATCTGTCTCCCTAATAATCAGCAATAGAGAAAAACAATAAATGATCAGCATTAAACTAATGAGAATGACTGTTTCATAAAGTTGACCCAACTGAGGAACCAACCAAGACACTGGAAGCCACGTTTGAGCGGTTATCAGAGTTGACAGCGAAAACGACCAAAGCAGAGCCAGTATAAATCCTGAAGTCAATCGACCATCATAGACTGCTCCCATACCGGGAAACAGCACCGTAAGGCAGATTTTCGTCAGTTTTCTTCTTCTGACTCTTGTATTGACATCACGCAGATTTTTATCCCTGTCTTTCGGATCGACCTGCCCCTTTTTGGTAATCATCATTTGGCAATGAGAACAGAATTTTTTCGAGTCCGAATTTTTTTGACAACGAGGGCACATGGATGCACCACATTTTATACAAAATCGGCTGACATTCATTCGTTTTGAAATTGCCGGGATGATTAAAAAAATAACAAAAACCGAAAAAAGAACTGTAAGAGCACTCCGCATTCCCAGTCCCGGTCCTAATTTTCGCCAGTGATTTTCCTGTTCAGCGAACGATCTTTCATAAAATTGCTCAAATTCCTGCCAAATCCATTTTTTAGGGAAAAGACCATCCAATAACATGCGGTTCGGATTGGATGATAGATTATCTGTGAATTTCGAAACGAGTTTTGGATTAAGGTCGTTCGCCTTCTTCAACATACTGTCCATTTGCTGAAACTTGAACTGATGTGAGTAGGCTTTCGATAAATTACAATAGATAGCTGCATTATTAGGGTCCGTATTTTCTGCTTTGCGATATTCCGCAATTGCTTCTCCAATATTGTTTAAAATAAAATAGATATTACCCAAGTTGAGATGTCCTATCGCATCTGATCGTTCAATTCGTGTGTATTCCATATATTCTTTTAGTGCGTCGAAGTAATAACCACCCCGTTTATAAAGCATTCCCTTCAGGAAATGCATATGTGCTTTTGATGATGATCTATCAAGATGAGCTGACAAACGGTCAATACTTTCCGCAGAATATCCCGCACCATGATAGGTATATGCCATAACCTGAATCAGCCCATCATCGTGTGCAAGCAAAACGGCAACACGAAAAACATTTAGGGGAAGGATAGCGAATAAAAACAGATATGAAAGCATCAACAGAGTGCGCTCACGCTTTCCAATATAGAACGAAAGCAAGAGCAACCACCAGAGAAACATCCAAAAAACACCAAAACCAAGCAAAAACGGCAAAACCAGTATTAAAATCACAAATATCCAAATTACTTTGGGCGGTACTTTCAGTGGCAGCCGTTCGAGTATTTCATGATGAAATAAATTGCTGTAACGAACCACCAAAGCTGTCACGAGAATAACCATATTTATCAGAAACGTTAAAATAAGAGTGTTGCTGAGGTTACCGAGTAAAATAAGCTGTTGGTAAATATTTGAAAAAGCTTTCCAATAGGTAAGAAAACTTGTTAAAAAAGGTCCGAATACCGAAAAGATGTTTTTCTTGAAGGATACAACAATGCGTCCTCTGGCAGCAGGAATAAAACCACCATCCATCTCTAAAGCACTCTCTAACGCCCAGAGTGCGGCGTCATAACGTTCCTGCTGGACAAGTTTCTGAGCGGAAACGACATAAGCTGCAGCAAGCTGAGGACTTAACGTTACTCCGTTGTTAAGGTTATAGTCGATGAGTGTCTCTTTGGCAGCAGCCATTACAATAGCGTTTGCATAACGATCGAAAAGACGCTCCGCCTGGATCTGCCAGAGCTCGTCGATACTCTGAGTGTTCTCAGCAGCACTGCATACGTTTGCTAACACAAACGTAAAAAGCAACATTAAACACACGATACCCGTTGGTAAAGAAATCCGATTCCATTTCATCCTGCTCAAATTACCATAGATAGTAGTCGTTATTCAATCGTGATAATTCCATATGGTCCCACTCATTGGGAAACCAATAAAAACCACAAGCTGAGAAGCAATTGCCACCTCTAGATCTTCTCTGACTTTTCCGGCATAGCGTAAGGATTCATTCAATATTGAATATTGATTTCACATTGTCGATTTCTATAAAATTTAACATAGAATCAGGAATTTTGATGAAAAAAAAGCGGGATGAAGCCGAACAGGAAAGATTAGGACAAGAACTTAGTAAAGTCATCGCCGACCTGGTCTCTAATTCACATGAAGTTCAGGACATCGTTTATGCCATGCATAAAAAGGGTTATAAACCAAATATTTGGCTATCTGTTTATATTCTTCTTTCCGACAGCAATCCCAATGATACCTCTTTAGAAATGATAGATTACAATCTTTCAGCACAGGACATAAAATGGCTGCGATCCATTAATATTGATGCTAATAACAAATCTGCAGAATAATTAGAGTGCTTTAATGCCGGGAATGTGTTTCATTCCGTCGACTTTTTCGTTTAATTTGCACCTGATTTTAAATTCGGGATTTCTGAAAACAATTGAAAACCCGTGATCTCGCTGGAAAAGTTTCACATCATCAAGCGTTTTCTGAGTATTATCGGAATCTATCTTGGCAACAGTACCTTCCTTTAAATTTACAATGAATACACCAAACTTAGTTGTTGTAATTTTTAAATTCAATCCTTCTTTATCACGGAAAATTTTACCTTCTTCATCGGTTAACCAACCATCTTCATTCGCAGGATTAGCAAGAATCTGGTCTGTAACATCAATCCATTCCGAAGATTTCACATTTTCTTGAGCAAAAGAAGGTGAAGTCAGCAAGAATGTGCTCAAAACTAACATAACAAGTAAAAGCTGCCGTTTCATACCTAACCTCCTAATAAAAACAACTGTTCTGCTGGTGCAACATAACATGGTTGTCTTGTGATGTCCAGGCACTTGAGTTGAGATGCAGAGCATTCCTGTCAGTTGCTTGACAGACAGCCCAAAATGTTATTAGTTCTTGAGCTGAGAATGATAATGAATCCTACTGCATTACCACCGGACAAATACCAGCGCTACCGTCAGGCAGCCCAGATAATCCATGCAAATTGCGATATGCAGTCTGCCGTCAGTATTCTGGATATCGGTGCCAGTGAAAATTTACTGGCAATGTTCCTGCCCGGAGCAAACGTCATTCAGCTTGACAAATCCCCAGGTAAGAATTCAAAACACATAATATGTGGAAATGCTCAGCAGCTTCCTTTTTCCGACAATACTTTCTCCTTCGCTATCGCACTCGATCTACTTGAACACTTGCCAAAATCGGATCGCCAGCAGGCGGTACGTGAAGCCGGGAGAGTCGCTCAGAATGGTCTCATTATCGCGTTTCCTGTTCAATCCAACACCACCGAAAAACTGGAAAACATCCTTAACGCGATTGAAGTATCTACGCGAGGTCAGACCAATCCATTTCTCGATGAGCACCATCTTCACGGGTTAGTTGAAGAAGCACCATTGATTCAATATCTCAAGACTGTTTATCCCTTCGTCATATCACTTCCCAATTATAATCTTACCGCGTGGTTTCTAGGCAGTATTTGGGAAGAAATTTTCGCTATGCTTCCATGTTCAGAAAGGTTAAAGGTTTCGATATATGAGTTATTCAATAGATTGTATTTCGATACGAATTTGAAGCATCCGGTTTATCGCTTAACTGTTGTTGCGAGTAACAGCCAAATGAAACTACCCGAACCATCTGATGTTTCTGCCGATCTGGTGAAAACCGCTGAAATGCTTCAATCCGATGTGACACGTACTTTTGAATCCCTAAAATCCCTTGATACGTATGCCAGGAAAATGCAACTGGAACTTGACGACAGTTCTACCTCACGAAAATCTCTTGAAAACGCCTATCTTCGCTTGGAAAAAGAAATACACCAGAAAACTCGGGAACTCAGCGAATTGACACGATCCAACCATCTTCTCCAAAAAGAATATGATTCAACAAAAAAATACGTTGAAAAAGTTGAAATTGCGTATCGTCACAGTCTAAGTTTAATCTCATCGCTAGAACAGCATATCACTGATCTTCAGAATGAGTTGATACGTATACTGACGGATCCTTCCGGTTCAAGAAAATCTGACAACCGTGATGATGAAGTCCCATGAAACGTTTACTTGTTTTTGGATTAAGCCCGTTACCTTTCGAAAACACCACTAAGAATTTCGGCCCCGGAATACGTGCCTGGCAATTCATTCAACCGCTTCTTCAGCATGACTGTGAAGTCATGCTTCTCGCTAATCGAATTCCATATATTTATCCTGAGAATACGCCTCCGGAGGTCACCATATCGAAAGGCTCTTTCAACTACACACACATGTCAGATCATGTGTTTCGAAATCAGCAAAAAATTCAAGCATATTATGATCGTTTTAAACCCGACGCCATATTATCTGCAACAATTTTCGCATCTCCACCGTTGAAGACGTTAAAAACGGATCTGCCAATCTGGATTGATCTTTTTGGACATGTCATGGCAGAAGCTCAGGCAAAAGCGTACAGATATCAAAGTAACGATTACCTGGAACATTTTTGGAAACACGAAATTTCAGCTTTGGAAACCGGTGATATTTTCTCAACCGTCTCGAAAGCACAGGAATATGCCACTATCGGTGAGCTGGGTCTGCTGGGAAGACTGAGTGCTCAGACAACAGGCTATCGATTTACACGTGTCATTCCATGTGCTATGGATCCAGATCCACTTGAACATAAAACGCAAGCTTTTCGTGGCATCGACGTTCCCGAGGATGCATTTGTTGTTTTATGGAGTGGTGGATATAACACTTGGACCGATATTGACACGCTTTTTGAAGGTCTAGATAAGGCAATGTCTAAAAATCCGGATATCTGGTTTGTGTCGACAGGAGGACAAATAGACGGGCACGATGAAAAAACCTATCCAAAATTCCTTCGCAAAATAGCCAAATCCAGGTACAAGAATCGATTCATAATGAAGGGATGGATCCCTAAAATAGGAGTGACCGATTATTATTTCGAAGCAGATATTGGCATTAACATTGACTTGTTCATGTATGAGGGAATGTTTGGTTCCAAGAATAGAGTTCTTGACTGGATGCGCGCAGGATTGCCCAGCCTTATTGGAGAATTATGTGAGCTTTCACATGATCTTCCAGAAAAAAAACTTGCATTCAATTATCCGCTTCAGAATGCAGACGCGCTTGCCGAAAAACTGCTATATCTAGCTAAAAACCGAGATATGGTGCGGGAAACAGGACAACGTGCAAAGGAATTCGGTCTGAAATATTTAACTTTCGAAGCATCTACCAGAATGTTTCAGAATTGGCTGATCTCTCCTGAAAAATCACCCGATCATAGCAACAAGAATATAAAAACACCTTCGTTCATATCATCCAGAACGAAGATCAACAGTGATACGTTGACCTCTCTGCAAAACGCTCACGATCATATCCTTGAACTCGAAAACTATAT